>JACMIV010000237.1 GCA_014380965.1 Rhizobiaceae bacterium
CAGGCTCAGGATGAGGGTGAAGAGATGTTGGGGTGTTGGGGTGTTGGGGTGTTGGGTCCTGCAGAGGTCTAACTTAGCGACATGAGCGCAACCTTTTCACCCGCATCCTGAGCCTGTCGAAGGACGAGGGTCGGCACCAGCTTTAGCATCGCCATCGCCCCACACCCCCGCTCTAAGCCGCGCTCTCCTCCAGCACCCGCTCCCTCCCCTCGACGATCCGGCTCGCCTCCGCCGGCGTCAGCGCCTTGTCGCCCTCCGGCCCGACGATCCCCGCAGAGATGACGAGCTTCATCGCGTCCTCGACCTTCATGTCGAGCACCCGCACGTCCTCCTTCGGCACGTAGAGGAGGAATCCTGAGGTCGGGTTCGGCGTCGGCGGCAGGAAGACGGCGAGCATCTCCTGTCCGTCCTTCTCGAAGATCGAGGCGATCTCGCCCTTCGCGGTCGTCGCGATCAGCACGATGCACCAGATACCGCGGCGGGGGTATTCGATGAGCGCGGCGGTGGTGAAGGACGAGGACTGTGTGGCGAAGACCGTCTCGAAGATCTGCTTCAGCGCCGTGTATATCGTGCGCACCAGCGGGGTCCGCCCGACGAGGCGCTCGCCCCAGCCGACGATGGTGCGGCCGATGAGGTTCGCGGTCAAAAAGCCGATGAGCGTGATGATGATGAGCGCGACGACGAGGCCAAGCCCTGGAATGCTGAAGACGATGTAGTTGTCGGGATTGTAGCGGCCGGGAATGTAGGGCTTCACCCAGCCGTCCACCCACTGCACGAAGGACCAGGTGAGCCAGGCCGTGATTGCGAGCGGCGCGCAGATGACGAAGCCGGTCAGGAGATAGTTTCGAAGCTTCGTCATCGAGGGCCGGACCGATCGCTGTTGCCTGCGGCCTTTGCCGCCATGGAGCGCCGCCATCACCCTGTCTCTTCGGGGAAGACGCCATCCATCCTGCCGGAGACTATCACGACCGTTCCCGCAACTTCGATCCGCCGAAAGGCGAAAACGAGTCGCAGGAAGCGATTATTTCCCGGCGCCGAAGCCGAACGCTAGACAAGCCGCCCGCTATTCCACCGTCACCGACTTTGCCAGGTTGCGCGGCTGGTCGACATCGGTGCCCATGTGGACGGCCGCGTGATAGGCGAGCAACTGCAGGGGCACGGCATAGACGATGGGCGTCAGGATCTCCGGCATGTCCGGCAGTACGATCGTCTCCACCGACTTGACGGCGCCGGCGCGCGCGCCCTTCTCGTCGGTGATGAGGATGATCCGCCCGCCACGCGCGGCGACCTCCTGCATGTTCGAGACGGTCTTCTCGAAGACGCGGTCGTGCGGAGCAACGACGATCACCGGCATCGTCTCGTCGATCAAGGCGATCGGCCCGTGCTTCAGCTCGCCTGCTGCATAACCTTCCGCGTGAATGTAGCTGATTTCCTTGAGCTTCAGAGCGCCTTCGAGAGCCAGCGGATAGCTGAAGCCGCGGCCGAGATAGAGCGCGTGCCTGTGGGTCGAAAGCTCGCGCGCGATGGCCTCGATCTGGCTCTCCAGCTTGAACGCCTCGTTGACCATGCGGGGGGCTTCCGCGAGAGCGCGCGTCATCGCCAGCTCCTCGTCCGGCGAGAGGACGCCGCGATCGACGCCGGCGCGGATCGAGAGCGCCGCAAGGGCCATCAGCTGGCAGGTGAAGGCCTTGGTCGAGGCGACGCCGATCTCGGGACCCGCCAGCGTTGGGAGGACGACGTCGGACTCGCGCGCGATGGTGGATTCCTGGACGTTGACGACGGAGGCCGTCTTCAGCCCTTGCGCCTTCGCATAGCGGAGCGATGCGAGCGTGTCGGCCGTCTCGCCGGACTGCGAGACGAAGAGCGCGAGATCCACGCCATCGAGCGGGCTTTCGCGGTAGCGGAACTCGGAGGCGACATCGATGTCGCAGGCGATCCGAGCGTGGCGTTCGAAATAGTAGCGGCCCGTCAGCCCCGCGAGATATCCAGTGCCGCAGGCCGAGATCGCCATCCGCTTGACGTTCGTGAAGTCGAGCGCCTGACCGCCCGGAATGCGGGCGCGGCCGGTCGTCATGTCCACGAAGGCGCCGAGCGTGTGGCCGATGACCTCGGGCTGCTCGTAGATCTCCTTCTGCATGAAATGGCGGTAATTGCCCTTGTCGACGTAGAAGGCTTTGCCGACCGTCCGGCGGATCGGGCGCTCGACGGGGTGACCTGCGGCGTCGAAGATTTCCGCCCCGGAATGGTCGAGGACGACCCAGTCGTCGTCCGCGAGATAGCGGACCTCGTCGGTGAACGGCGACAGCGCGATGGCGTCGGAGCCGAGATACATCTCGCCCCGGCCGACGCCGACCGCGAGCGGCGAGCCGCGACGCGCGCCGATGAGCAGTGCCTCCTCGCCGGTGAAGAGGAAGGCGAGCGCAAAGGCGCCTTCGAGGCGGCCGAGCGACAGGTGGACGGCGTCGCGCGGGCTCTCGCCGCGGTCGAGCTCGCGGCTGACGAGGACGGCTACCGTCTCGCTGTCGGTGTCGCTCCCGAAGACGTAGCCGTCCGCCTCAAGCTCGGCCCTCAGCTCGCGGAAATTCTCGATGATGCCGTTGTGGACGACCGCGACCCTTTCCGTCGCATGGGGATGGGCGTTGCGCGTCGTCGGCGCTCCGTGCGTCGCCCAACGGGTGTGGCCGATGCCGATCGTGCCGCCGAGCGGATCGAGGTCGAGAAGCCGTTCGAGATTGACGAGCTTGCCCTCGGCTCTGCGCCGGTCGAGGCCAGCCGTCGACAACGTCGCGATGCCCGCGGAATCATAGCCGCGATACTCGAGGCGCTTCAGGGAATCGACGAGCCTCGAGGCCACGGGTTCCCGGCTGACGATGCCGATGATTCCACACATGCGGGGGACACTCCTTTGCGGAACCCCACCGGGATGAAGGGTTCGGCAGGTCGACGATGTCAGCGGGTATCGGCGGGACGAGCACCGGCGTCGAGACACGTTTGATTGCCGGACATGACGACCGGCGTCCTCATGCGGTCATCGCCTTCGAGGCGGCCTTGGCGGCGGCGTTGCGCTCGATGATCGCGCGGCCCCTGCCCTCCTTCGTCACCTGCCGCTGCCGGGCGATAGCGAGCGCGCCGTCCGGCACGTCGTCGGTGACGACGCTGCCCGTCCCGACATAGGCGGAGGCGCCGACACGGACGGGCGCGACGAGCGCCGTGTTCGAGCCGATGAACGCCCCCGCGCCGATCTCCGTGCGGTGCTTCATCGCGCCGTCGTAATTGCAGGTGATCGTGCCCGCGCCGATGTTGGCGCCGGCCCCGATCGAGGCATCACCGATATAGGCGAGGTGGTTGACCTTGGCGCCTTCGGCAAGCTTCGCGTTCTTCACCTCGCAGAAATTGCCGACCTTCGACCCCGTCCCGAGTTCGGCTCCCGGCCGCAGCCGCGCGAAGGGTCCGACCGAGGCGCCGAGCCCGATCGAGGCGCCTTCGATGTGGCAGTACGCGTGAATGACGGCGTCCCGCGCGATGGAGACACCGGGGCCGAAGACAACATTCGGTTCGATGACGACGTCTTCGGCGACCGCAGTGTCGTGATGGAAGAAGACGGTCTCCGGCGCCATCATCGACACGCCGGCGAGCATCGACTCGCGGCGGCGGCGATCCTGCCAGAGACGCTCCACGGCCGCGAGCTCAACCCGGGTATTGACCCCGAGCACCTCGTCCGCGTCCGCCTCGATCGCCCGCACCGAGGCGCCGCGGCGCCTCGCGATCTCGACGACGTCGGTGAGATAGAATTCGCCCTTGGCGTTCGCATTGCCGACGGCTGCCAGAAGATCGAGAGCCGCAGCTCCCCGGATGGCCATGACACCGCCGTTGCAGAAGGTGATGCGCCTTTCGACCTCGTTCGCCTCGCGCTCCTCGCGGATGGCGAGGAGTTCGCCGTCTTCTTCGATCAGCCGGCCATAGCCCGTGGGCGCCGCGGTACGAAAGCCGACGACGCAAATTTCGGCGCCCTTGGCGACGACGGACCTCGCCCTCGCCAAGGTCTCGGCCCGGACGAGCGGCGTGTCGCCGAAGAGGACGAGGACATCGTCGAACCCCTCTTCGATCGCGGGACTTGCCGCGAGCACCGCATGGGCGGTGCCGAGCCGCTCGGCCTGGAGATGGACGGACGACCCGCCGACGCATGCCGACACGGCGGCTTCGAC
>JACMIV010000238.1 GCA_014380965.1 Rhizobiaceae bacterium
CGGAAGGCGCCTTCAACGCCGCCTTCATCCCGCTCTTCGCCCGCAAGCTGGAGGAGGAGGGCGAGGACGGCGCGCGCGCCTTCGCGACCGAAATCTTCTCGACGCTCTTCGTCGTGCTGTCGGGCCTCACCGTGCTGGCGATGGTGTTCATGCCGTTCCTCGTCCAGACCATTATCGCACCGGGCCTTGCCGCCTGCGTCGAGGAGGCGGGGTCCGCGCTCTCCTGCGGCGACCGCTTCGACATCACGGTCGCCTTCTCGCGCATCATGTTTCCCTATCTCGCCTGCATGTCGCTGATGGCGATGGTGTCGGGCATCCTCAACGCCTTCCGCCGCTTCTTCGCCGCCGCCGCCGCCCCGACGATCCTCAACATCGTCCTCATCGCCGTGCTCGCCTGGTGCTTCTGGACCGGCGCCAGCGATGCGACGATCGGCTTCCTGATGAGCTGGGGCGTTCTCGTCGCCGGCATCGCGCAACTCGCCATGGTGACGATCGCGATGCGCATGGCCGGCTTCGGCGTCGCGCTGCGGCCCCCGCGCTGGACGAAGGATCTGAAGCGCCTGCTCGTCCTTGCCGGACCGGCCGCCCTCATCGGCGGCATCACGCAGATCAACCTCTTCGTCGGGCAGGCGATCGCCTCCTACAAGCCGGGCGCCGTTTCGATCCTGCAATATGCCGACCGGCCCTATCAGCTTCCGCTCGGCATGGTGGGCATCGCCATCGGCGTCGTCCTCCTGCCGGAGCTCGCGCGCGCGCTCAAGGCAGGCCGTCTCGCGGAGGCCCAGCACACGCAAAACCGGAGCCTCGAGTTCGCGTTGTTCCTGACGGTGCCGGCAGCCGTCGCCCTCTATCTCATTCCCGAGCCGATCATCCGCCTCATCTACGAACGCGGCGCCTTCGATGCCTCGACCACAAGTGCCGTCGCCGCGGTCCTCGGCCTCTATGCGCTCGGACTTCCCGCCTTCGTCCTCATCAAGGTGTTTTCCCCCGGCTATTTCGCCCGCGAGGACACGCGCACGCCCATGATCGTGACGGGCGCCTCGGCGCTGGCCAACATCGTCCTGTCGCTGGTCCTCTTCTCCTGGTACGCCGAGCAGGGGATCGCGCTCGCGACGACGCTCGCCGGCTGGCTGAACGCCGTGCTCCTGTTCGAGGGCCTGCGCCGGCGCGGGCTCTGGCATCTCGACCGGCCGCTTCTGAAGCGCAGCCTCCTCGTCCTCGTCTCGGCGGCGCTCATGGGGGCGGCGGTGATCGGCCTCCAGACAGCTTTTCAGCCTTGGATGGGACCGGGATCGACCGTCGTGTCGCAGATCGCGGGGCTTCTGGTCCTCATCGGCGTCGCGATGGCGGTGTATTTCGCGTTGACGCTCGCGACCGGAGCGGTCGACCGGGCGCTGGTGATGCGGGTCGTTCGGCGCAAGCGCGGCGCCTGACGACGTTCGGTCGAGCCGCGGCCTTGATCGATTTCCGGCCCCCGTGCATACAGCGCCCCGATCCTCGGCCGCTTCCGGGGAGCTGCGGGAAGGTCGGGCCTATCATGTCGAATGCGGTGTCGAACGGATTTCAAACGCGCGTCTTCTCGGGCGTGCAGCCGACGGGAAATCTCCATCTCGGCAACTATCTCGGCGCGATCCGCAAGTTCGTGGCGCTGCAGGAGAGCCACGACTGCCTGTTCTGCGTCGTCGATCTTCATTCGATCACGGCCCAGCTCGTGCACGAGGATCTCGCCGGACAGACGCGCTCGATCGCGGCCGCCTTCATCGCATCCGGCATCGATCCCAAGAAGCACATCGTCTTCAACCAGAGCCGCGTGCCCGGCCATGCGGAACTTGCCTGGGTGTTCAACTGCGTCGCGCGCATCGGCTGGATGCAGCGGATGACGCAGTTCAAGGAGAAGGCCGGCAAGGACCGCGAGAACGCCTCGCTTGGGCTCCTCGCCTACCCCTCGCTGATGGCCGCCGACATCCTCCTCTATCGCGGCACG
>JACMIV010000025.1 GCA_014380965.1 Rhizobiaceae bacterium
ACGGGCTTCTGGCCGGCGACCTTTTCCGACGTCGTCTTCTCGCCGGCATCGTCGGTCGGCTTCGCCTCGGCTGGCTTCTCGGCCTTCGGTGCTGCCGAGCCACCTTCCATCGCGTTCTTGTCCTCGCCTTCGGCCAGCAGGATCGCGATCACCGCGTTCACCTTCACGCCCTCGGTGCCGGCGGGAACGACGATCTTCCCGATCGTTCCTTCGTCGACTGCCTCGACCTCCATCGTCGCCTTGTCGGTCTCGATCTCGGCGATCACGTCGCCGGAGGCTACGCTGTCACCCTCCTGCTTGATCCATTTCGAGAGGGTGCCCTCCTCCATCGTCGGGGAGAGGGCCGGCATCAAAATCTCGGTCGGCATGATCCGCCCTCCTCTACTCGGCCGCCTGGGGAACGTCGGCGGCATAGATGTCCGTCCACAGTTCCGCCGGATCCGGCTCGCGGTCGTTCTGGGCGAAATCGGCGGCATCGGCGACCGTGTCGCGCACGGACTTGTCGATGCCCTTCAGCTCGTCCTCGGAAACGCCATGCGCCTCGATGAGCCGCTGCTTCACCTGCTCGATCGGGTCGTGATCCGAACGCATCTTCTGCACTTCGTCTCGGCTGCGATACTTCGCGGGGTCCGACATCGAATGGCCGCGATAGCGATAGGTCATCATTTCGAGAATGATCGGCCCGTCGCCGGCCCGGCAGTGCTTGGCGGCAAGGTCGCCGGCGGCCTTCACGGCGCGCACGTCCATGCCGTCGACCTGGATGCCCGGAATCTTGAAGGAGAGGCCGCGATGGGCGAAATTCGTCTCGGCCGAGGCGCGGCTGACGGAGGTTCCCATGGCGTAGCGGTTGTTCTCGATGATGTAGACGCAAGGCAGCTTCCACAGCGAGGCCATGTTGAAGCTCTCGTAGACCTGCCCCTGGTTGGAGGCGCCGTCGCCGAAATAGGCAAGCGTGATCGAATCGGTGCCGTTGTATCGATTGGCGAAGGCGAGGCCGGTTCCGATCGAGACCTGCGCGCCGACGATGCCGTGGCCGCCGTAGAACTTCTTCTCCTTGGAGAACATGTGCATCGAGCCGCCCTTGCCCTTGGAGTAGCCTCCGCGGCGCCCGGTCAGCTCGGCCATGACGCCGCGCGATTCCATTCCGGTGGCGAGCATGTGCCCGGGGTCACGATATCCGGTGATCACCTGATCGCCGTCCTTCAGCGCCATCTGCATGCCGACGACGACGGCCTCCTGGCCGATGTAGAGATGGCAGAAGCCGCCGATGAAGCCCATGCCGTAGAGCTGGCCGGCCTTCTCCTCGAACCTACGGATCAGGAGCATGTCCTCGTAGGCCTTCATGTCCTCGGCCTTGGAGAACTCGACAGGCGCCGGTGGGTCGAAATGCTGAAGCGTCCTGACGATCTCCGACGCGCCGTCCGGCACATCCACGTCGCTCTGTTCCGGCTTCTTCTTCGTCGTCGCCATGGCGGCCTCCAGACAAGAGGAATGCACCCTTCGAGGGATGCCGATCGCGGCGAAGTATAGGGACGGCGACGCACAGAGCAAGCGACGCGCGGTCTTCTACCGGATTTCAGTTTAAATGCTGCTTTGCAACATTATGAACTGAATAGCAGTTGATTTTTGGGATGCCTTCTAAAGTCAGCGCAGGATCGTGATCTCGTCGGGCGCCGTGAAGCCCAGCAATCGCCGGGCGCGCTCGTCGATCATGTCGCGCTCGAGCGTACCGTCGTGGAGGAGCTGAACCCTTCGTTCCAGGCCTTCGCGCTCTTCGACCAGCTTGGCGTAGCGCTCCTCGGCGGCAGCGAGTTCCTGGGTGAGGACCGACTTCGACTCCAGGCCGAAACGGCCGCTCTGGGCATGCACCGCGAAATAGGCGAGGAAGCTGATGGTGATCGCCGGAACGATCAGCCTGCCCATTTTGGTATTCCTGTGCTGCTTGGTGCGCATTGCTCTCTCCATGCGGGCGACTATCGCATCCGAGCTTTAAGCGGCGGTTAAGCCTGATCGGGGGCCAGCGAGCGATCGACTCGGGGAGACCGCCATTCGTGCTCGGCCCAGTCGTGCTAGGTCTGCGCAGGAGGAACATGGGCACCGGCCGTCGAACGGCTCGGCAGCCGAGAAAACGAGGGATGCATGGGGCGGGAACGGGTCGAGATCGACGAAGACAGACTGAAAGCGAGCCAGGCGAGAGACGATGTCGACAATCCGCCGGATGCCGGAGAGACGATCAGCGACTATTTCGCGTTCGAGGAGATTTTCGCCCGCGTCCTCGCGACGGCCGATCACGAGCTCGACGCGTCGAGCAAGTTCCTGTTCTGGAGCGGACTTGCGGCCGGCTTCGCCCTCGGCCTGTCGTTTCTGGCCAAGGTGATCTTCACCGACGTCTCCGGCGAGGAGACGCCGGGGCTGCTGGGCCTGCTGATGTACCCGGTCGGCTTCTTCATCATCGTCATCGGACGCTATCAGCTTTTCACCGAGAACACGCTGACCCCCGTCGTGCTCGTCATGACGAAGCTTGCCAGCGTCTCCAATCTCTTGCGGCTGTGGTCGGTCGTGCTCTTCGCCAACATGATCGGCGCGATCGCGGTCGCCGCTCTCATCGCCTATGCCGACGTCCTCGACACCAAGGCGCTCGTCATCGCGCTCCAGATCGGCCGCCACGCCGCAGAGACGCCTTGGCTGACGCTGTTCTCCAAGGCCCTCATCGCCGGCTGGATCGTCGCCTCGATGGTCTGGCTCGTCCATGCCGCGATGGACACGATCTCCAAGATCCTGATCGTCTGGTTCCTCATGTATTTCGTCGGCGTCGCCGGTTTCTTCCATGTGGTGACCTCGTCGGTCGAGGTGTTCTTTCTGTCATTTCGCTCGGAGGTTGCCTTCTGGCCGCTCTGGCACGATTTCGTCCTGCCGATCATCGTCGGCAACACGATCGGCGGCATTCTCTTTGTCGCAGTGGTCAATTGGGTGCAGTTCGACGAGACCCGGGACGACAACGTCTTCGTGCGCTACGGCGACCGCCTGAGCTGGCGCGAATGGGCCTTCGGGCGATCGAGGAAGGTTGGGGACGGGACGCCAAGGGTGGAGTAAGGGCTCGGAGCAGCGCTGGATGAGGGTCGACACCCTCTGCGCCCTTTAAATTCGAGAACAACGCCATCGCCCG
>JACMIV010000026.1 GCA_014380965.1 Rhizobiaceae bacterium
ACGATCTCGTCAACGACGGCGGCATCATGGACCTCTGGGTCCGCGAGGCGCGCTTGTTCAAATACGGCTCGGGCACGGGCTCCAACTTCGCGCGGCTGCGCGGTGAGGGCGAAAAGCTGTCGGGCGGGGGTAAGTCCTCCGGCCTCATGAGCTTCCTCAAGATCGGCGACCGCGCGGCGGGCGCGATCAAGTCGGGCGGCACGACGCGGCGGGCAGCCAAAATGGTGGTCGTCGACATCGATCATCCGGACATCGAGGCCTACATCTCGTGGAAGGTGAAGGAGGAGGAGAAGGTCGCCGCGCTGGTGACGGGCTCGCGCATCGTCTCCAAGCACCTCAAGATCATCCTCGCCGCCTGCGTCGATGGCGACGGCCCGGAGAACGACTGCTTCGACCCCATGAAGAACCCGGCGTTGAAGCGCGCCGTCAAGGACGCCAAGAAGGCTCAGGTTCCTGAAAACTACATCAAGCGCGTCATCCAGTTCGCGAGGCAGGGCTACACGGACATCGACTTCCCGGTCTACGACACCGACTGGGATTCGGAAGCCTATCTTACCGTCGCCGGCCAGAACTCGAACAATTCCGTTCGCGTCACCGATACGTTCCTGCGCGCCGTCGAGGACGATGGCACGTGGGACCTCACCGCCCGCAAGGACGGTCGCACCGTCAAGACGCTCAAAGCCCGCGAACTCTGGGAACGCGTCGGCTATGCCGCCTGGGCCTCGGCCGATCCCGGCATCCAGTATCATACGACGATCAACGACTGGCATACCTGCCCGGCGGCCGGCGAGATCATCGCGTCGAACCCGTGCTCGGAATACATGTTCCTCGACGACACGGCCTGCAACCTCGCTTCGCTGAACCTCATCCAGTTCCGCCAGGACGACGGCCGGCTCGACACCGAAGCCTTCGAGCATGCGACGCGGCTGTGGACGGTCGTCCTCGAGATTTCCGTGCTGATGGCGCAGTTCCCGTCGAAGGAGATCGCCCAGCGCTCCTTCGACTACCGCACGCTCGGGCTCGGCTTCGCCAATATCGGCGGCTTCCTGATGACCTCCGGCATTCCCTATGATTCGGCCGAGGGACGCGCCATCTGCGGCGCCGTCTCGGCCGTCATGACGGGCGTCTCCTACAAGACCTCGGCTGAGATGGCCTCGCTGCTCGGCGCTTTCCCGGACTACGAACGCAATGCCGACCACATGCTGCGCGTGATGCGCAACCATGCAAGGGCCGCGCACGGCATCGCCAACGGCTACGAGGCGCTGTCGGTCGATCCGGTCCCGCTCGACCATTCCTCGCTGAAGGACAAGCGCCTCTCCGGCCGCGCCAAGGCGGCATGGACCGAGGCCGTCGCCCTCGGCACGCAGCACGGCTTCCGCAATGCGCAAGTTTCGGTCGTCGCCCCCACCGGCACGATCGGTCTCGTCATGGATTGCGATACGACCGGCATCGAGCCGGACTTCGCGCTGGTGAAGTTCAAGAAGCTTGCCGGCGGCGGCTACTTCAAGATCATCAACAACGCCGTTCCCGCGGCGCTGCGCACGCTCGGCTACACGGAAGCCGAGATCGGCGAGATGGAGGCCTATGCGATCGGCCACGGCAATCTGAACCAGGCGCCCGCCATCAATCCCGGTTCGCTCCGCTCGAAGGGCTTCGGCGACGCCGAGATCGAGGCGCTGAATGCCGCCCTGAAGCAGGCCTTCGACATCAAGTTCGCCTTCAACAAGTGGACGCTGGGCGAGGCCTTCTGCAAGGACACTCTGGGTCTCACGGACGCGCAACTCTCCGAATTCTCCTTCGAGATTCTCCCCTTCCTCGGCTTTTCCCGGAAGGACATCGAGGCGGCGAACGTCCATGTCTGCGGCGCGATGACGCTCGAGGGTGCGCCGTTCCTCCGAGACAAGGATCTCCCCGTCTTCGACTGCGCGACGCCGTGCGGACGGATCGGCAAGCGCTTCCTCTCGGTCGATAGCCACATCCGCATGATGGCGGCGTCCCAACCCTTCATCTCCGGCGCGATCTCGAAGACGATCAACATGCCGAACGAGGCGACGGTCGAGGATTGCAACGAAGCCTACATGCTGTCCTGGAAGCTCGCGCTGAAGGCGAACGCCCTCTACCGCGACGGCTCGAAGCTCTCCCAGCCGCTGAACGCCTCGCTCATCGCCGACGACATGGACGAGGAGGACGACATCCTCGAGGAGGCGACCGCCGCCCTCATCGCCGCGCCCGCGACGGCCCGTGCCGCGGAAGTCGCCGAACGCATCGTCGAGCGGATCATCGAGCGAACGGTCGAGCGCGTCACCCGCGAGCGCGAAAAGCTGCCGAACCGCCGCAAGGGCTATACCCAGAAGGCGATCGTCGGCGGCCACAAGGTCTATCTTCGCACCGGCGAGTTCGACGACGGCCGCATCGGCGAGATCTTCATCGACATGCACAAGGAGGGCGCCGCCTTCCGCGCGATGATGAACAACTTCGCCATCGCGATCTCGCTCGGCCTCCAGTTCGGCGTGCCGCTGGAGGAATATGTCGAAGCCTTCACCTTCACGCGCTTCGAGCCGGCGGGCATCGTCCAGGGCAACGAGGCGATCAAGAACGCCACCTCGATCCTCGACTACATCTTCCGCGAGCTTGCCGTCTCCTATCTCGGCCGGCACGACCT
>JACMIV010000239.1 GCA_014380965.1 Rhizobiaceae bacterium
CCGAGCGGTCCCGGCGGAAGGTCCAAGGCTCCCGCCAATGCCAGAACGCGGATGGCCTCCGGCGTTTCCTCGTCGAGGTGAACGGTCGCCTCCGCCAGAGCATGGCGCACTTTTTCGGCGAAGGCCGACTGGCGCTGCGACAGCGAGGAGTCGGCTTCGTCCTGGCCGAGATCGAGCCCCTGCCGAAGGAACTCGGCGTTCGCGTCGCGCGGACTCCCGCGGGACGAAAGGCCCTGGTCGTCGCGGGAATCGAAGGAGCGGCGCGGCTGATCGAACCGGTCGACGAACGAGGGATCGATGGGACCGCCGGTGATCCTCGTCATTCGATCCTCCCGCGCGGCCGGGAGAACGTGTCCTCCACCTCCATCTCTTCGCGGTATTCGCTTTCGGTGTCGGCGGCGAGCTGCAGGTCGTCGGTGAGAAGCGTGTACTTGTCGCGCACCTTGACTGCCGCGCGATAGACCGTGCGCGACTGCTCGAGTTCCCCCTCCGCCCGGTGTTCAACATGGGCTGCCCGCTCGAGCTGATCCTTCAGCATAGTGTGCGAACGCTCCAGCTGGACGACGCGGCCGAAGGTCTCGTCGATCGTCGCGAGATCGACGACGGCGCCGAGAATGTCGCCGAAGATCGCGTCCTCTCGCGCGGGAAGCGTCCGGCTGCTTTCGGCGACCGTCTCCTCGGCGCGGGTCTTCGTCTCCTTGGCGGCTTCGAGCTGCTGGCGCTTGGTCTGCATGGTCCTGAACGCCTGATCCTGTTTCAGCTCCTTGACGCGGAGGAGGACGCGCATCTGGTGAATCATTGGGTCAGCACCTTCAACTTCTCGAGGATCGTCTCGAAGCTGTCGAACTCGTTGGTCCGCTGCTGGAGAAACGCGTTGATCGGCTTGTATTTCTCGATGGCGCGGTCGGAGTCCGCATCGCTGCCCTTCTTGTATTCGCCGACTTTGACGAGCAGCTCGACATCGGCATAGGTCGCGAGCCACGCGTTCACCCGGCTCGCCATCTGGCGATGTTCGGGCGTCGTCACGGCATTCATCACGCGGCTCTTGGAGCTGAGGATGTCGATGGCCGGATAGTGGTTCGCCGCGGCAAGCTTGCGCGACAGGACGATATGCCCGTCGAGGATCGAGCGGGTCTCGTCGGCGACCGGCTCGTTCATGTCGTCGCCCTCGACGAGCACCGTATAGAGCGCGGTGATCGAGCCCTTGTCGTTCATGCCGACGCGCTCCATCAGCTTCGGCAGGTTGGCGAAGACCGACGGCGGAAAGCCGCGCCGGGTCGGCGGCTCGCCTGCGGCAAGGCCGATCTCGCGCAGCGCGCGGGCAAAGCGCGTGACGGAATCCATGAGGAACAGCACCCGTTGGCCCTGGTCCCGGAAGTACTCGGCGATGGCCGTCGCGACGAATGCCGCCTTGGCGCGCTCCATCGAACTCTTGTCGGATGTCGCGACAACGACGATCGACTTCGCCATGCCCTTCGGCCCGAGATCGTGCTCGATGAACTCGCGCACCTCTCGGCCGCGCTCGCCGATCAGCGCCAGCACCGTCACATCGACCTCGGCGCCCTTCACGAGCATCGACAGGAGGGTCGACTTGCCGCCGCCGGCCGCCGCGAAGACGCCCATGCGCTGCCCCTCGCCGCAGGTCAGGATGGCGTCGAGCGCGCGGATGCCGAGCGGAAGCGGCGTGTCGATGACGCGTCGCTTCATCGGGTCCGGCGGAGCCTGGTAGACGGGATAATGCGTCTCGGGCGTGAAGGGCAGATCCTTGCCGTCGACGAAATTGCCCATGCCGTCGAGCACGCGCCCGAGCAGCCCGGCGCCGACGGCGACCTGCTGGACGCGGCCGGTGCGCCGGACCTCGGTCTGCGGGCTGACGCCTTGCGTCTCGCCGATCGGCGAGAGCAGCGCCTCCTCGCTGAGGAAGCCGACGCATTCGGCGAAGAGTCGCGAACCGGACGTCCGGTTGTAGAGCTCGACGATCTCGCCGACCTGGATGTTGGGTACCGCGGCATGGATGATCGTGCCGACGACCTTGCGCACGCGGCCCGTCACGCCGAAGGGCATGAAGCCGTCGATCGAGCCGGACAGGCGCTTGTCGAAACGCTCCCAATGCGCCCCGATGCGGCGAAGCCGCGCCACGGCCAGCGTCTCGACGGTCTGCGCATCCGCGTCTGGACGCTCCAGCATCATCCCGTCGCCCCTCCATGCGGTCCAGCGTCCGACGGGATCGCCACGGGTTCGGCGACGACCGTCGCGGCTGAGCGGATCGCGGCCTCCAGTGCCTGGAGGCTGGCGCCAAGATCGCCCTCGACGCGGCCGATGCTGGTCTCAAGGATGATCTGCGGCGCTTCCAAGGCGGCGTCCTCGACGACGTCGACGAGGTCGACCTCGGGAAAATCCTCGATGATGCCGTCGATCGCGCCGCGCATTTCGTCGAACTGGGAGGGCGCGACGCGCAGCTCGGCCCTCTTCTCGCGCCGCATCTGCTTCAGCGCGCGCCTGACGAGCGTCTCGGCCTTGGCGCGGTCGTCGAACTCGGCGACGAGGCGCCGGACGCTCTCGATGACGATGTCGACGATGCCGCCTTCGAGCGCCGCAAGGCTGCGGTCGAGCGCATCGTTCTCGCGCAAGAGGCGCTCGGCGGCATCGAGACGGGCCGCGGCGAGCCCCTCCTCGTAGCCGCGCCGGCGCTCCTCTTCATAGGCCCCGCGCGACTGCGCCAGCGTCTCGGCCGCCATGGCGTCCGCCTCGACGAGGATGTCCGTCGCCGCCTCGATGGGCGCGAAGGCCGATTTCGGCAGCACGTGCGCGCCGGCCGAGAGGCGAAAGCCGAGTTCCCTCAGCCGATAATAGCCGACCATGCGGGCATCCTCCGGCGCAGGAGTTTACGCAAATCCGCAAGCGAGGCCGACGCCTCCGGCGGGACGGTCATGGCGCCGGCGCTCGCCGGAAGGCGCGCCTCCATGAGCGCCGAGAAGGCGGGGCGTACCGTCCGCACATAGGCCTGCAGCAGCCGCAATCCGTAGTCCACGACGATCCTGCGTCCCACGTCAAGGCTCGCCGTATCGGCCATCGCGTCGGAGAGGACGCGATCGGAGCCGAGCACTGCCAGCGTCGGGTGGAGGTTCGGCGCCTCCTGCGTCGCCATGCTGTGGTTGGCGGCGCCGAGGATGTCGCGCATGCGGTGGCGGTCGATCTTGTGGGTCAGCTGCAGCACCTGCCGCTGCAGCGCCGCCGACGCCGAGACCAGCGCTGCGGTCTCCAGCTGCGCATGCGTCTCACGCAGCAGCAGCATCGTCAGCCGCCCGCCCCCGTCGCTGGAGAGCGTCGCGATGTCGGCGGGTTTGAGGTCCAGGTCTCGAATGCGAGCCTCGCGCAACAGGGCGCCCTCGACGAACCGCTTGAAGGCCGGCTGCCCGAGAAGGGCGACGACCTCGGCCGGCGCGAAGGGGCCGAGCTGCATCGCGTCCGGGCGCAGATAATGAAGCGGGCGTGCGATGGCGGCGGCAAGGTGAACCGCATTTGCAAAGGCAGCATTCGGCAAGGCAGCTTCCATCTCGGCTCCGCTCTGCTGGATCACCTCGGCTCCTCCGACGACAGAATGCTTCGACTGTGGATCGCTACTGCCCGGCGGCAATGCGAGTATTGCGACGGACCTCGGCGCGAACGCCGTTTCAGGAAGGCTCGAGCCCCGCATTGCCGGGCGCCTCGACCCTCACGAGGGCAGTGCTGCGCCTGCGGCCGCGAAGCGCGAGGACGAGGCCGGCGATGCTGGTGCTCAAGAGAAGAACGAGAAGGCCGACGCCCGAATAGGCGACGAGCCAGAAGAAGCCGACATCGGCCTCCCGCACCGCCAGCCCAGGCATGACGTTGACCGTACGCTCGGTTTCGAGCGCCGGGGCGATGTTCACGGGCGTTGCTTCCGTGAGAACGACCGTCACGGCCGCGTAGTCCAGCCCCTCGATCGCGCTCGACACGAGCCGGCGGATCTGCGGGACGAAGAACTCGAGATCGACCGTCGGCTCATGCTTGATGAAGACTGCGGCGGAGGACGGCTTCACCGGCTGGCCGAGATCGGGCTCCTGCGGCAGCACGACGTGCACGCGCGCGGCGACGACGCCGTCGATCTCGCTGATCGTCTGCGCGACATCCTCGCCGAGCGCGTAGATGTATCGAACCCTCTCCTCGAAGGGCGAGGAGATGATCCCCGACTTCTGGAAGATCGATCCGATCGAATCCCGCGAGTTCTTCGGGTAGCCCTTATCGCTCAGCAACGAAATCGCCCGCAGCATGTCGTCCTGCTCGACCTGCAGCACGAAGGCCTCGCCGAGGGTGGATTTCGTGGCGCGGACGCCGTTCGACATCAGCACCGCCATCATCTCGTTGGCCTCGCGTTCCGTAAGGTTCGAGTAGACGTCGGTCTTACACCCCGCCAGCGAAGCAACGAGGCAAAGAACCAAAGCGAGCCGCGCACGAACGATCGAGGCCACGAGGCGCTTGATAGGGAGGAGATGCGCCACCCAATCACTGCCCCTTCATCAGCGTGTCCAAGGCTTGCGTCGACTTGCCCGTCAGCTTGGAGGTGATGTCGACGAGAAGAGTGAAGTTCGCGACCTCCATCTGCATGGCCATCAGCGTGCCGGCATCCATCGTGCGGCCGTCCATGAGGTCGGCGATCCGCGCCTCGCGCGCGTCGAAGACGCCGCGAAGGCGCTGGATTCCGTCGAGGATGCTGTCGCCCGGCGAGGGCGGCGTCGCCGCCTGCACGCCCTCGGCCCCA
>JACMIV010000240.1 GCA_014380965.1 Rhizobiaceae bacterium
GGCACCGGACATCGCATCGTGCCGCTCCGAGCCGAGCGCTTCACCGGGCTGCGACAGGCCTCGGCGCGGCTCTTCGACCGGATCGTCTCCGTCAATCTCGCGCGGCTTCTCAACGACGAGGATTTGTCCCGACCGAGCATAGAGCCGATGTCGCGCGCCGTCGCCGAGCGCGGACGGCGGATCGCCGGTGTCGATCTCCAGTCCGCCGAACTCGGCGGCGTCGCCGCAGCCCATGCGATGTGGCGCCTGTTCGAGGAAGTGGACGTCCTCCTGACGCCGATGCTCGCCTTCGCCCCTCCGGCCATCGGCGCCTTCGCGATGGATCATGGCGACGTCGATCTTCATTGGGCGCGGTTCGACGCCTTCGCACCCTACGCGATGCTCGCCAACGCGACCGGCGTGCCGGCCCTCAGCATTCCCCATGGGCTGGATGGCGACGGCCTGCCGCTGCCGATCCAGATCGTCGGGCCGATCGGCTCGGACGGGCTCCTCCTCAGCGTCGCGCGCGTGCTCGAACGCGCAAGGCCCTGGAGCTTCGCCCTGCCTGTAGCGGGCCTCCCATGAGAGAGACGGTCCTTCGCCTCGACCGGATTTCCAAGCGCTTCGGCACGCTCGTCGCCAACGATGCCGTGACCGTGGAACTCGTCAAAGGGGAGGTGCTCGCGCTGCTCGGCGAGAACGGCGCCGGCAAGACTACGCTGATGAACATCCTCTTCGGCCATTACGTGCCGGACGCCGGGGAGGTGTCCGTCTTTGGCAAGCCCCTGCCGCCGGGCCGTCCGCGCGCGGCGATCGCGGCGGGCATCGGCATGGTCCACCAGCATTTCGCGCTGGCCCCGAACCTCACCGTTCTCGACAACGTCATGGTCGGCACGGAGCGACTGTGGAGCCTTGGCTCGGACCGCCGCGCCGGGCGGGCGAAGCTTGCCGCCCTATCGGAGCGCTTCGGTCTCGCCGTCGATCCGGACGCGCGGCTCAGCGATCTCTCGGTCGGCGAGCAGCAGCGCGTGGAGATCCTGAAGTCGCTCTATCGCGATGCCCGGATCCTCATCCTCGACGAGCCGACGGCCGTCCTGACTGCGCCGGAGGCCGCCGCCCTCTACGCGACGCTTCGCCATATGGCCTCAGAAGGCCTGTCGCTGATCTTCATCTCGCACAAGCTGAACGAGGTCCTGGGCGCCGCCGACCGCATCGTGGTTCTGAGGGGCGGCAAGGTCGTCGCCGAGCGCCAGGCGTCCGGGACGACGGCCGACGAACTGGCGGAGCTCATGGTCGGCCGCCGGGTCGAGCGGCCGCAGCGACAACCGAGGGCGCCTGGGGCCGTGCTGTTGAAGGCAGACACCGTCAACGCCGGGCCGCGTTTGAAGGGGCTCAGCTTCGAGGTGCGCGCCGGTGAGACGCTCGGCATCGTCGGCGTCTCCGGCAATGGCCAGAGCGATCTCGGAGCGCTTCTTTCCGGCCTCCTCAAACCGTCCGCCGGCCGTCTCGAAATCGACGGCCAGCATCTTCCCTCCGAACCCCGCGCCTTTCTCGGTGCCGGCGTCGGCCGCGTGCCGGAGGATCGCCATGCCGAGGGCGCGATCGGGGAACTCTCGCTGTGGGAGAACGCCATCCTCGAGCGCGTTCGGGAGAGGCGCTTTTCGATGCGGGGCTTCGTGCGGCGGGCGGCGGCCAAGGCCTTTGCCAAGCGCGTGATGGAGCGCTTCGACGTGCGCGGCGGCACGCCGACGACCCGCACCCGGCTTCTGTCCGGCGGCAACATGCAAAAGCTCATCCTCGGCCGCAATCTCGTCGGCCGGCCGAAGGTGCTCGTCGTCGCCCAGCCGACGCGCGGGCTCGACGAGGGTGCCATTGCGGCCGTCCATTCCGAGATCCTGGCGGCGCGCGAGGCGGGCGCGGCCGTGGTTCTCATTTCTGAGGACCTCGACGAGGTCCTGCGCCTCTCCGACCGCGTCATGGCGATCGTCAAGGGACGCCTGTCGGCCTCGATCCCGGTGGAGGAGGCCGATCCGCGCAGGCTCGGCCTGATGATGGCGGGAGCGACCTGAGATGCGGCTCGAACGGCGAACCCATGTACCGCTCTCGCTGGCGTGTGCCGCCCCCATCGCCGCGGTGCTCGTGGCGCTCGTCCTCTCCGGCATCCTCATCGCCATCGCAGGCGCGCCGGTGCTCGAAGCCTACAGACGCATCCTGATCGGTGCCTTCGGCTCGCGTCTGTCGATCACCGAGACGCTGACGCGCGCGACGCCGCTGATCCTGACCGGCCTTGCGGTCGCCGTCGCGTTCCGGGCGCGGCTCTGGAACATCGGCGCCGAGGGGCAATTCTATCTCGGCGCGCTCACCGCCGCCGCCCTCGGCTCGTCGGGCGTCCTGCCCTTGCCGTCGCCGGTTCTCATCCCCGTCCTGATGCTGGCCGGCGCTGCGGCGGGCGCGGTCTTCCTTCTGCTTCCGCTCGGACTGCGCCTGCGCTTCGGCGTCGACGAGGTCGTCACCACGCTTCTCCTCAACTTCGTCGTGATCCTCTTCGTGTCGATGATGATCGACGGGCCCTTGCGCGATCCCATGGCCTTCGGCTGGCCGCAGTCGGTGCCCGTCACGCCGGATGCGCTGTTGCCCAAGCTCCTGCCGCGCTCGCGCCTCCATATCGGCCTCCTCGTCGCACTCGGCGCGGCGGTGCTGCTCGCCGTTCTCCTGTCGCGAACCGTGTTCGGGCTGGAATCGCGCGCCGCCGGGCTTTCCCCGAAAGCTGCACGCTTTGCCGGGGTCGGGCTCACCGGCGTTCTCGTCAAGGTCGCGCTTCTCTCCGGCGGGTTCGCAGGCCTTGCGGGGGCGATCGAGGTGATGGGGCTTAAGGGGTACGTCACGACCGACCTCTCGCCCGGCTACGGCTATTCCGGAATCGTCGTCGCGATGCTCGCGGGCCTCAACCCGCTCGGCGTCGTCGCCGCGGCGCTGTTCGTCGCCGTCATGTTCGTCGGCGTCGATGGGATGAGCCGGGCGCTCGGGGTGCCGAGCTTCCTTGCCGACGTGACGGTCTCGCTGTCGTTGCTCACCATGCTCGTCGGCATGCTCTTCACGCAGTATCGCGTCGTCTTCGACAGACGCGTCCGCCCCGACGCGGCCCCATGAACCCGAAGGTGAAAGAGTGAGCGAGACGATCGACATCCTCGCAGGCGCGAGCCTCTGGGCGGCGGTCCTGCGCATCGCCACGCCGCTGATCTTCGGCACGCTCGGCGCGTTAATGTGCGAGCGGGTCGGCGTTCTCAACCTCGGCATCGAGGGCATCATGACCGCCGGCGCCATGGTCGGCTGGATGACGGTCTATCACGGCGGCGATCTCTGGCTCGGGGTGCTCGCGGCGGCCGTCTGCGGCGGGCTGTTCGGCCTCATCCACGCGCTCCTGACCGTGCCGCTGGGGCTCAGCCAGCATGTGACGGGCTTGGGGCTCACGCTCTTCGCCTCGAGCCTCACCTATTTCGTCTTCCGCCTCAGCGTGCCGACCTCGGCAAGCCCGCCGACGATCCAGCCGTTCCAGCCGCTGGACATCCCGTTCCTGTCCGATCTTCCGTTCTGGGGCGAGGCGCTGTTTCGCCAGACGGCCCCGACCTATCTCGCGCTTCTCCTCGCCGGGCTTCTCGCCTACGTCCTCTTCCGCACGCCGCTCGGTCTTGCCGCACGCATGGTCGGCGAGAATCCTCATGCGGCGGAAGCGCAAGGCATCGATCCGATCGCGATGCGCATCGGAGCCGTCGTCGCGGGAAGCGCGCTGATGGGTGTCGGCGGCAGCTTTCTCACCCTGTCGGCCTTCAACAGCTTCTTTCCGACGATGATCCAGGGTCGCGGCTGGGTTTGCATCGCGCTCGTCGTCTTCGCCTCTTGGCGGCCGGGGCGTGCGCTCCTCGGCGCTCTGCTCTTCGCCTTCTTCGACGCCTACCAGCTCCGTCTCAGCCACGTGCTCGGCAAGGCCGTGCCATACCAGTTCTTCCTGATGATCCCCTATCTCCTGTCGATCGTCGCCCTTCTCGTCATGGCGCGTCGCGCACGGGTCCCCCAAGCGCTGATGCAGCCTTACCGGCGAGGCGAACGCTAAAGCCTGCCATCGACGATGGATGGATCGCGCCATTCAATCTGCATGCTTTTTCAGCATAAAGTGCATACCGATTATGCACCTCATGTCGCTCATTTCTTGATATCACCGCTTTCCGTTGCAAGGCGTCGCCGTGTGACGTTAACAGACCGGAGACTTCGGAGGCGGGACGAGCATGCGGCGCGATGGCGAAATCAAGACAGCGGCCGCGGACATGGCCGCCATCATCTGCCGCGCGATCCGGAGAGCCATCCTCGAACGGGCCCTGGCGCCGGGCGACAAGCTGCCCGAGGACGCACTCGGCGAGCGCTTCGGCGTCAGCCGCACCATCGCCCGCCATGCTCTGGGACAGCTCGCTTCCGAAGGTCTGGTCGAACTGCGGCGCAACCGCATCGCCCTCGTCGCGACACCGTCCTTCGAGGAGGCACGGGACGACTTCGACATCCGGATCGAACTCGAACGTCTCGTCGTGCGCGGCCTCGTCGGGCGACTCTCATCTCTGCAGATCGAGACGCTGCGGGCGCATGTCGCGTCCGAGGAGGCGGCACGCGGCGGACTGGAAGCGAACTCGATCAGGCTGGCGACGGAGTTCCACGTCCTCCTCGCCGAGATGACGGACAAGCCGATCCTGATCCGCTACGTCCGCGAGATCGCCTATCGCTCCTGTCTCGCGCTCTCGACGTTCGGGCGCCCGCATTCATCGGAATGCGCCGTCAACGAGCATCATTCGCTGATCGACGCTCTGGCGTCGGGCGACGTGCAGGCGGCGACGGCCTTGATGGGCGAACACCTCGAATCCGTGGCGCGCCGTGCGTTTCTGACGACGCCTGAGCCTGGCGGCCGCGACCTCATGGAGATCCTCGCGCCCTATGCCGAGGCCGAGGAAGCGGCGAAGCCGAAACGGCGGGCGAAGCCGGGGCCCTGACGGCTACTTCCGGAGCGAGGGATCGAGAATCCACTCCGCGCTGTCGTTCCAGACGTCCATCTTCACGATCATCCCATCGCGAACCACGAAGCGGTCGACATAGCGATTGCCGTCGAAGCGGGTGCCGTCAGGCCATTCGCCGAAGAGGTGGCCGATGGAATAGACGACCGTCTCGTCTTCCCCCGGCGCTACGTCGAAGCGCTGCATACGCTTCTTGACCCAAAGGTACCGCTCCGCGTTCACGGCGGTCGGCCCGCGCGGATGGTCAAATTCCCGACCGCCCGTAAAGGTTATGACGCAGCCTGGCGCCAGGTAGACGGCGGCTGCATCCGGGTTGGGAATCATGGAGGCTTCGAGATAGCTGCGGACAACCAAAGCGTCCTTCGACAATAGCACCGTTGGCGAAACGCTTGAGGAAAGGCTCTCAGTCACGATGTTTCCCTCTTCCCAAAATTTTCGATCAGTCATACAGTATGATCCATAAGATGCATGCAGAAATTTTGGGCACTTTCTGATTACGCCCATCAAGTTCGGCACGTTTTCCAACGCTGAACCGGGACAGGGCCGCTCGATAGCGTCCGGCCCGTTCCCACTGTGGCTGCACCAATAATCTCCAATGCGATCCGCACTTTCGCGAACCTGCCTCCGCCTCGTCTTTTTCGTCCAAACTCAAGGAGTCTGCCATGAAGCGCCTGCCCCTCTTCGCCGCCGCCCTCATCACGGCCCTCGCTTCGGGAGGTATGACGACCGCCTCTCAGGCCGAGATGCTGACCGTCGGGGCCAATGTCGGCAACGTGCCCTGGGAGTTTCAGGACGAGAGCGGCGAGACTGTGGGCTTCGAAGTGGAACTCGCCACCGAAGTCGCCAAACGGATCGGCTTCGAAGGCATCCAGATCGAGAACATCCCCTTCAGCGGCCTCTTCTCCGCCGTTCAGTCCGGCCGCGTCCAGACGGCGATCTCCTCGATCACGATCACCGCCGAGCGGCTGAAGTCGGTCTCCTTCGCGCAGCCGTATTACGACAGCGACCAGTCGCTGTCCGCGCTTGCAACTTCGGACGTGAAGGGCACCTCCACCTTGAAGGACAAGGTCGTCGGCGTGGACACCGGCTCGACGGGCGACATCTACGCCACTGGAAAGCAGGCCGAACTCGGCATCAAGGAGATCCGTCGTTTCGAAGGCCTCGCGCCCGCCATGCTGGATCTCGGTAACGGCGGCATCGACGGCTACATCTCCGACATCCCGGCCGTCGCCTACTACATAAAGGACAAGCCGCAATTCGCCGTGGTCGAGCGCATCAAGACCGGCGAGCAGTACTCGATGATGTTCGCCAAGGATTCCGAGCTGACCGCCAAGGCGAGCGAGGCGATCTCGGCGATGAAGAAGGAAGGCTTCATTTCCAAGCTGCACGAGACGTGGTTCGGCTCGGTGCCGGAGGACACGACGAGCACCGTCGCCGAGGCCGAGACGCCGAAGACCACGGATTGAGGAAGAAAAATGCGTCGCTGTCTTCTCCCGCTCGGCGGGAGAAGGTGGCCCGCAGTGCCGGACGGGGGCGGGCTCGAAGCGCCCGCGCGCCGAGACGGAGGCCTGTCTTATCTAGCCGACGCCGAAAGCCCTGAATGGACATCGTCTCCACCTTCTTCAACGTCGAAGTGCTCTGGCGCTATTCGCCGCTGCTCTTCAAAGGGTTATGGCTGACGGTGCTGCTCGGGCTCGTCTCGATCGTGTTCGGGCTCCTCGGAGGTCTCGCTCTCGCGCTGCTCCGGCTTTATGCGTCGAAGCCGCTGAGAGTCCTCGCAATCGTCTATATCGACGTGTTTCGAGCCTTACCTGTCCTCGTCTGGCTCGTCATCGTCTACTACGCCTTCCCCTTCCTCGGCATCCGCATGTCGCCTTTCGTGTCCGCCGCCTTCGCGCTCTCGACCGTGTCCAGCGCCTATGCCGCAGAGATCTACCGGGCCGGTATCGAGGCGATCGCGCGCGGGCAGTTCGAGGCCGCGCAGGCGATCGGGCTTTCGCCGGTCTTCGTCATGTGGAAGGTGATCCTGCCGCAGGCGATCCGGATCGTCATCCCGCCGCTCACCAACAACTCGATCAACGTCATGAAGGACACCGCGCTCGCCTCGGTCGTCGCGCTGCCGGACCTCTTGAAGCAGGCGACGCAGGCGCAGGCGCTGGCCGCCAACCCGACGCCGCTGATCGGTGCGGCGCTCCTCTATCTGTTGCTTCTGATTCCGCTGGTGCGCATCGTCTCGCGCTTCGAAAAGAAGGACGAGCGGCGGGGCAAGCCATGATCGCGTCGCGAGGCGGCTTGGCCTTTCGGTCCGCCTGCGACCGGGCCGATCAGCCCTCTTCGTTCCAGCGTGCCGCACCCCGTGAATAGGCAGATCCCATGACCTTCGACATCGACTTCGTCCGCCGACAATTCCCCGCGCTCGCCGGCGAGTGGGCCTACATGGACAATGCCGGGGGCAGCCAGGTGCTGTCGCGCGTCGCCGCCCGCGTCTCGGACTATCTGCTGAGCTCGAACGTCCAAACCGGCGCGAGCTATGGGCCGAGCCAGGAATCCACGAGGCGCGTCGGCGAGGCGAGGAAGGCGTTCGCGGCCTTCATGAACGCCGATCCCGGCGAGATCGTCATGGGCCCGTCGACGACGATCCTCATCCGCTTCCTGTCCGAGGCGATGGCGGGGAAGCTTTCTCCCGGCGACGAGATCATTCTTACCAACACCGACCATGAAGCCAATATCGGCCCCTGGCTGAAGCACGAGAAAAACGGCATCACCATCCGCTTCTGGACCTGCGATCCGGACACCTACGAACTTGACCTGGACACCCTCAGCGCCATGGTGAACGAGCGCACGAAGCTCGTCTGTGTCACGCACGCCTCGAACATCCTCGGCTCGATCAACGACATTGCCGGCATCGCCGACATCGCCCATTCGGTCGGAGCCGAGGTTTGCGTCGACGGCGTCGCCTACGCGCCGCACCGGGCGATCGACGTGAAGGCTCTGAAGGCCGACTACTACATCTTCAGCGTCTACAAGGTCTTCGGGCCGCATTTCGCGGTCATGTACGGCGCACGCGACAAGCTGTTGGCCCTCGACAACATCTACCACTACTTCTTCGACAAAAGCCGCGTACCGCACAAGATCGAGCCCGGCAACATCAATTACGAACTCGCCTGGGGCTCGATCGGCGCCGTCGACTATGTCGAGGAACTCGGCCTTCGGGACGGCGCCGCAAAGGGCCGCGCGGCGATCGAAGCGGGCTTTGCCGGCATTGCGGAACAGGAGCGGGCGCTGACGGCCCAACTCATGGATTTCCTCGCCACCCGCAATTCGGTGACCGTCGTCGGCCGCACTTCCACGGCCATCGCGGAGCGGGTGTCGACGGTCAGCTTCATCGTCGGGACTGAGAGTTCGCGCCGCATCGTCGAGGCGGTCGACGCCCACAAGATCGGCATCCGCTACGGAGACTTCTACGCCAAGCGCATCGTCGAAGACCACGGGCTGGGGTCTACCGAAGGCGTCGTTCGCGTGTCGATGGTCCACTACAATACATCCGCTGAGGTCGACCGGCTGATCGCCGCGCTCGAGCCGAACCTCTAACGCTGCGGGCGGGCTCTCCGATGAAATTCGATCTCATCATCGCCAACGGCACCGTCGCCACCGCATCCGACGTCTTCGCGTCGGACGTCGCCATCAAGGACGGCACCATCGTCGCTCTCGGCCGCGACCTCGGTCCAGCCACGCGCACCATCGACGCCGCGGGCATGTACGTCCTGCCGGGTGGCATCGACAGCCATGTCCATCTCGCCCAGCCTTCGGGGGACGGGATCGTCATGGCGGACGACTTCGAGAGCGGCACGCGCTCGGCGCTGTTCGGCGGCAACACGATGGTTCTTCCCTTCTGCCTGCAGCAGAAGGGCGAGAGCCTGCGCGAGGCGTTGAAGGCCTATCATGCGCTGGCGGAGGGCAACTGCTACACCGACATATCCTTTCACCTCATCGTCTCCGACCCGACCGACGCCGTACTCGGCCAGGAATTGCCGGCGCTGGTCGCGGACGGCTACACCTCGTTCAAGGTCTTCATGACCTATGAGGGCCTTCGGTTGAACGATGCCGAGATCCTCGCCACGATGGACGTCGCTCGGCGCACCGGTGCGCTCGTCATGGTCCATTGCGAGAACGAGGATGCGATCCGCTATCTCGTCGGCCGGCACGAGGACGAGGGCGAAGTGAGGCCCCGAGCTCATGCGACCACCCGGCCGATCGCCGCAGAGCGCGAGGCGACCCATCGGGCGATGTCGCTCGCCGAAATCGTCGACGTGCCCGTCGTGATCGTCCACGTGTCGAACGGAGCGGCGATCGAGGAAATCAGGCGGGCCAAGGCGCGGGGCCGCAAGGTCGTCTCCGAGACCTGCCCGCAATATCTGATGCTCACGGC
This sequence comes from Rhizobiaceae bacterium, assembly GCA_014380965.1. Taxonomy (GTDB): domain Bacteria; phylum Pseudomonadota; class Alphaproteobacteria; order Rhizobiales; family Rhizobiaceae; genus Plantimonas. Next base: position 9,463 of record JACMIV010000240.1, read on the forward strand.
GGACGACCTGGGCGGCATGGACTGGGAGGGCGCCAAGTTCGTCTGCTCGCCGCCGCCGCGCGACGCCGCGGAGCAGGACGCCTGCTGGAACGGCATCGAGGAGGGCACATTCGACCTCTTCTCCTCCGACCACTGCCCTTTCCGCTACGACGATCCCGCGGGCAAGCTGAATCCGAAGGGAGCGAGGAGCTTTCGCCATATTCCGAACGGCATTCCCGGCGTCGAGACGCGGTTGCCGATCCTCTTTTCCGAAGGTGTGATGACGGGCCGGATCGATCTTCAACGCTTCGTGGCGTTGACGGCGACGAACCAGGCGAAGATTTACGGACTGGAGAGGAAGGGCTCCATCGCCGTGGGCCTCGATGCCGACATCACCATCTGGAACCCGGAAACCCGTCGCACCATCCGCCATGCCGAGCTACACGACGGCTCCGACTACAGCCCCTATGAGGGCACTGAGGTGCAGGGCTGGCCGGTCACGGTGATCCTTGGCGGTACGGTGATGGTCGAACACGGCAGGCTCATCGGTAAGAAGGGCGAGGGTCGATATCGCTCGCGCGCACTGTCGAGCATCACGCGACGGCATTCTCCGTGAAATGTTGCTTCTCGGGCGGTCCACCGCGAGTCGACATGTGCGCTCCAAGAAGCACTGCGTCACGGCCAGAGCCAGACGCCGCAGCGTGAAAGATCTGTTCCGCCATCGACATCGTGTTGGCCTTCTGCCTCTGGATGAGGCATGATCACTTTATGGGCGGCTCGTGCAAGCGGTTCAGCTTCACCCTATCGTTTTCGATAGATTACGAAGCCATCGGCGGGTCGAATACGTCAGCCCGTTGCGGAAACGATACGATGGAAAGCTTGGCATGTGGCGTGAAATCCAGCCGGACGAGACGAGAGAGCTCGGGGTCAAGGGCGGTAAGGTCGTGACCTGTTCCTTCGGCTCGGACGACGGCCCGGGCCTGCCCCGCAATGACCTGCGCGACTCGGATTCCTGCCTCATGGACTTCCTGACGCGCCGCGGGGGGCGCGGTTGAGCATGGCGGGTTCGAGGAAGGCGGTCTGAGAGATGCATCGCTACGGCTTCGTCCTCAAGCGTCCTCTGCAGATGATCCCGGTCCTTCTCGGGATCAGCTTGATCACCTTCGTGCTTGTGCGATCGATCCCGGGCGATCCCGCCCGGCTGATCCTCGGCACGCGGGCGACGCCGGAGGCCTTGGCGCGGGTGCGTGCCGAGTTCGGGCTCGATCAATCCCTGGCGATGCAATATCTCTACTTTCTCGAAAACCTCTTCCAAGGCGAGATGGGGCGCTCGATCCTCTACAAGGTCGACGTCCTCGGCCTTGTCGCACAGCGCATCGAACCGACGCTCGTGCTCGTTGCCGGTGCAGTGATGCTTTCGCTTCTCATCGCGGTGCCGCTCGCCTCCTTCTCCGCGCAGAGGCCGGGCAGCTTTGCCGATTCTGCCATTCGCTTCTTCTCGACGGTCGGCCTCGGACTGCCAAACTTCTGGCTTGCGATCATGCTGATCATTCTCTTCAGCGTCGGTCTCGGCTGGTTTCCGGTTTCCGGCTACGGGCGCACGTTTCCCGACAAGCTGCACCACATGGTCCTGCCCTGGCTGACCATCGCTCTCTCGCTCTCGGCGGTCCTGACGCGGAGCCTGCGTGCGACGCTCGTCCAGCAGATGCGCTCGGACGTGGCTCTGGCGGCACGGGCGAGGGGTCTGCCCGAGCAGGTCATCTTCCGCCGACACGTCCTGCCCAACTCGATCTTGCCCACGCTCAATCTTCTGGCCGTCAACATCGGCTGGTTGATCGGGGGAACGGTGGTGGTGGAACAGGTCTTCGCCATTCCCGGCATGGGGCAACTGTTGGTGCGGGCCATCTTCTCGCGAGACTACATGGTGGTGCAGAGCGTCGCCATGGCGTTCGCGGTCGCGACCGTCATCGTCAACTTCACCGCGGACGTTCTGACGGTCGCGACCGACCCAAGGGTGAAGCTGTGAGTTCGCTGGCGCCCGTGCCGGATACGATGCCGGTCGCCTACGCCAAGCCATTGCGGCGCACCGACGGGCTGCCGGTGCCGCTCGTCGTAGGGCTCGCTCTGCTCTCGGCCTTCCTGCTCGTCGCCATCCTCGCCGACCTTATCGCGCCGTACGATCCGATCTTCCAGGATGCGACAGCGCGCCTTTCGCCGCCATCGCTCGTGCACCCGTTCGGCACCGACAATTACGGCCGCGACATCCTCTCGCGTGTCATCGCCGCTGTGCGGATAGACCTGCAGATCGCCGTCTTCGGCGTCGTCTTCCCCTTCGCCATCGGCACGGCGGTCGGCACGATCGCGGGCTATTTCGGTGGGCTGGTTGACACGATCTTCATGCGGATCGTCGACGTCGTCATAGCGTTCCCCTTCCTCGTCCTGATGCTCGCGGTCATCACCATTATCGGCCCCGGCCTACAGAGCTTTTTCATCGCCATGGCACTGGTCGGCTGGGTCTCCTATGCGCGGCTCGTGCGGGCGCAGATCCTCGTCCTCAAGAACAGCGATTTCGCGCTCGCCGCTCGCTCGCTCGGCTTTTCCCATGCCCGCATCATGTTCCGTCATCTCCTGCCCAACGCTTTGACCGCCTCCATCGTCTTCGCCATGTCGGACTGTGTGCTCGTGCTGCTGTCGGGCGCGGCGATTTCCTATCTCGGGCTCGGCGTTCAGCCGCCGGCGGCGGAATGGGGCATCATGGTCGCAGAGGGTCAGGGCTTTATCTCGCGTGCCTGGTGGATCTCGGCCTTTCCAGGCTTTGCCATCGTTGCGCTCGCCTTCGCCTTCAGCCTCGTCGCGGACGGACTCGGCGAAGTGCTGGGAGAGCGCGCATGAGCGGCCAGGCACTTATCGAAGTCGAGGGCCTCACGGTCTTGGCGAACTTGAGAGCACCCGGCGCCGACACCCGGCGACGCATCGTGGATGATTTGTCCTTCACGCTCGAGCGCGGAGAAATCCTCGGCCTCGTCGGCGAAAGCGGGTCGGGCAAGACGGTTGCCTGCCGCGCGCTGATGCGGCTTCTGCCGGACACGCTGGCGATAAAAGCGCGCTCGATCCGCTTCGACGGCACGGAGGTCACGGCGCTGTCTGAACGCGACTTCGCCAAGCTGCGAGGGCGCGGCATTGGCATGATCTTCCAGAACCCATCGAGCCATCTCGATCCCGTCATGCGCATCGGCGCGCAGATCGCCGAGACCGTTCGCCTGTCGAAGGGGACCTCGCGACGGGAAGCGGCACGGGAGGCGGTGGAACTCCTGGCCCAAGTCGGGATCCCCGATCCGGAACGGCGGTCGGAGGCCTATCTCCACGAGTTCTCCGGCGGCATGCGCCAACGGGCGATGATCGCCGTCGCGCTGGCCTCCGATCCGAAGCTCCTTGTCGCGGACGAACCGACGACGGCGCTCGATGTCACCGTGCAGGCGCAGATCCTGCGCCTCCTGAAGGATCTCCGAGACCGGCGAGGCCTCTCGATAATCTTCGTCACGCACGATCTCGGCGTCGTTTCACAACTCTGCGACCGCATCGCGGTGCTCTATGCGGGCCGGCTCTGCGAAAGCGGGCCGAAGCGCGACGTCCTGCTTGCGCCGCGACATCCCTATGCCGCCGGACTGATCGCCTGCCAGCCAGCGGGCAGCGCCGGACTGCGGCGGCTTCGGACGATCGAGGGACAACCGCCATCGCCGGACGCCATGCCGTCCGGCTGCCGCTTCCATCCGCGCTGCCAAAATGCCGGCGAAGATTGCCGAAGCGTTCAGCCTCCGCTCGCAAGCTTTGGTCCGGCCCATATCGCTGCCTGCTTCCATCCGATGAGGCTGTCTGGTTCTGCGCAGGTTCGGCCATGAGCGCGAACGCCCCCCTCCTCGAAGCAGACGACGTGACCGTGAGCTTCCCCGCCGGCGGCGGCTTTTTCGGCCTCGCCAAGCGGAAGGTGCGAGCCGTGAACGGCGTTTCGCTGACCGTGCGCCGTGGCGAGACGCTCGGCATTGTCGGCGAGAGCGGCTCTGGCAAGTCGACGCTCGGTCGAGCGCTGCTTGGGCTGGAGCCCATTTCCTCGGGTCACGTCACCTTCGACGGCATCCGCATATCGGATGGCCGTCGTCCGGCGCTGGTGACGCTCCGCCGCCGCACAGCCATGGTCTTCCAGGACCCCGCCAATTCGCTGAACCCGCGCCTCACCGTCAACGAGACGCTCGCCGAAGTGCTGCGCGTCCATGCGAAGGTCTCGCGGGCGGGCGAGGCTGCGCGGGTCGCGGAACTGCTGTCGCTGGTGGGGCTCGATCCCGCCCTCGGCGATCGGCGGCCGCGCTCGCTTTCAGGCGGCCAGTGCCAGCGCGTCGGCATCGCGCGAGCGCTCGCGGTGGAGCCGGACCTCGTCATCGCCGACGAATGCATCGCTGCGCTTGATGTTTCAATCCAGGGCCAGATCATCAATCTCTTCCTGGACCTGCAGGAGCGGATCGGCCTGACGCTCGTCTTCATCGCCCACGATCTCGCCATTGTGCGCCGGCTTTGCGACCGCGTTGCAGTCTTGTATCTTGGGCGAGTGGTGGAGGAGGGCCCGACGGAAGCCGTTTTCTCTGCGCCGCGCCACCCTTACACGGCTGCCCTCATCGCCGCGATCCCGGAGATCGATCCGGACATGGTGCTTCCCGATGCGCCCATGGGCGGCGAGCCGCCGAGCCCAATGGCCATGCCCAAGGGCTGCCCCTTCCATCCGCGATGCGCCTTCGCCGAAAATCCTTGCCGGACAGGCGCGCCGCCTGTGCTCGCGCGCCGCGACAATCATGGCTGGGCCTGCATTCTTGCGCCTGGCACCCTCCGCTCTCCCTCCCCAACGCCTGCCCGCTCCCAACCCCTGGAGATATCAGCATGACTCGATCCAAGGCCCGCCTTCTCGCCACGACGATGCTCGCCGCGCTGACCCTCGGAACTTCGATCGCCGAGGCCGCCGGTATCCTCACCATCGGCCGGCGTGAGGATTCCACGACCTTCGACCCGATCGCCTCCGCCCAGAACGTCGACAACTGGGTCTACTCCAACGTTTTCGACGTGCTGGTGCGCGTGGACAAGACGGGAACGAAGCTGGAGCCGGGGCTTGCAGAGAGTTGGACGATTTCAGACGACAAGCTGACCTACACGTTCAAGCTCCGCGACGCGAAGTTCTCGGACGGCGAGCCCGTGACGGCCGAGGACGCCGCCTTCTCGATCCTGCGCATCCGCGATGATCCGACTTCGCTCTGGAGCTCGTCCTATTCGGTGGTCGATACGGCGACGGCGAGCGATCCGAAAACCCTGATCGTCAAGCTGAAGGAGCCCGCCGTGCCCTTCCTTGCCTCGCTCGCGCTGCCCAACATCTCGATCCTGCCAAAGAAGGTGGTGGAGGAGAAGGGCGCCGACTTCGCCTCCGCGCCGATCGGCTCGGGCGCCTTTTCGGTGAAGGAGTGGATCCGCGGCGACCGGGTGATCCTGGAGAAGAACTCGAACTACTGGGACGCGAGCAATGTCAGCCTCGACGGGGTCGAATGGATCTCGGTGCCGGACGACAACACGCGCATGCTGAACGTTCAGGCAGGCGAGCTGGACGCGGCGATCTTCGTACCGTTCTCGCGCGTCGAGCAGCTGAAGACCGACGCCAACCTCAAAGTCTCGCTCGATACGTCCACCCGCGAGGACGCGCTTCTCATCAATCACGAGAAGGGAAAGCTCGGCGACAAGGCGGTGCGTCAGGCGCTGGACATGGCGATCGACAAGCAGGCGATCGTCGATGCCGTCACCTTCGGCATCGGCGAGATCGCGAATTCCTACATCCCGAAGGGCGCTCTCTACTACGACGCCGACAACCTGCGCCGCCCCTACGAGCCCGAAAAGGCCAAGGAGATGCTGGCGGCCGCCGGCGCATCGGATCTCACGCTCGACTACAACGTGAAGGCCGGGGACGAGGTGGACGAGCAGATCGCCGTCCTCATGCAGCAGCAGCTCGCCGCCGCCGGCGTCACCGTCAACATCAACAAGGTGGATGCCGCCTCGCAGTGGGACATGTTCGTCGCCGGCGATTTCGACGTTGCGGTCGGCTACTGGACGAACGACGTGCTCGATCCCGACCAGAAGACCACCTTCGTTCTTGGCCACGACACCAACCTTAACTACATGACGCGCTACAAGAACGACTCGGTAAAGGAGCTCGTCGCCAAGGCGCGGATCGAGGCCGATCCGGCCAAGCGCGAGGCCATGTATGTCGAGTTGCAGAAGACGGCCAAGGACGACGTCAACTGGGTCGACCTCTACTACAGTCCCTACATCAACGTGACGCGCGCCAACATCGACGGCTTCTACCAGAACCCGCTCGGCCGGTTCTGGTTGGAGGACGTCAAGAAGAACTGATTATCCAGCTCGCTGAAGCAGGAAGTGCCGCCTCGGAAGGGGTGGCGCTTCGTCTTTCACGGGATGGGAGGGGATCACTGGACGTGGACGAACCGGCGGAACGAAGTCCGACTAAGGCGGAAAAACATCGCGCGTGCGAATCCGGCGCCCCGCCAGGTCATTCATGCTTTTTCGAGGGCGCGACGAGTTCTGTGTAGTGGTGGGGCTGGCGCATGAGGACGAGGTCCTTTCGGCGCACGACATGGGTTGGATAGGTGCCCCCGAGGGTCCCCGTGTCGATCGTCATGATGACGTGAGACGCGTTGTCGCCGACGATCGCCTCCTGCCGCGGGAAAAGAAACGTGTCGGGACCGAAGATACCGGACAGGCCGGGATAGCCGGCCATCGGCGCGTGGACATTGGCGAAGGCGAGCCAGCAATTGTTCTCGCCGGCCCGCACCCGGTACTGGTGCCAGTGGAGCGGGTCGGCACCTGTCGGGATGGGCGAGGGTTGGACGACGCTCGTGCCCTCATGGCCCTGATGGAAGCGATCCCTTACGGCAGAGGGACAGGCGATGATATCGCAGCCTCGCAAAGCCAGCACGCGGCCTGCCTCGGGGAAGCTCGCATCGTGGCCGAGCAGCAGGCCGAGCCGTGCGAAGGGGAGATCGAAGACGGCCCAGTCTTCCCCGGGGCTCGCCCAGGCCTTGTCGGCCTCGGTCAGGTGGATCTTGCGATAGGTCCCGACGAAACCCTCGGGCCCGGCGAGCACCGCGCTGTCGAAGCAGCGCCCGTCGTCCCTTTCGGCAAAGCCGGCGACGAGGTGGATTCCGAGGCGGACAGCCAAGTCCGCGAAGCCTTTGATCACGAGACTATCGAGCCTCACGGCGCCTGCGGCGGGATTGCCGAGTCCGGTCAGCGCGAATTGCGGAAAGACGACGAGTTCGGCGCCGTCGGTTCTGGCGGCTTCGGCGAGGCGGGCGATGTCCGCAAGATTGGCGGATCCCTCGGGTCCGGGCGCGAATTCTGCGACGGCAATCGCGGCCTTGCGCCCTTCGGGCAGCGGGCGGTGGCCGTAGAGGCGGAAGAAATCAACAGGGTTCCAGGCGAAGGTGTTGGTCATCAGCTCGCGATAGAGCTCCGGACGCCGCTGAGCCATGATCGGCTCGCCCCAGACGGTACGCGCCCGGGCGACGGCGGGATCGATCTCGGCGAAGGCGATGTCGTCGCCACCATCGACGATGGCCAGTATCGAAGCGTCTGGCGCGATGATGCAACTGCCGCCCGAGAACTGCACGCCCCGCTCCACCCCCCAACGGTTGGCCTCCACGAGGTAGCAGCCGTTCTCGAAGGCGCGGTTGATCCAGTAGGGCGCGGGCGTGCGCTCGGCGAGCCAGTTGGAGACGTGGCAGATGACATCCGCCCCGCCGAGGCCGGCGAGGCGCGCGGTCTCGATGAAATGGATGTCCATGCAGATCAGCATTGCGATCCGCCCGAGCGGCGTTTCGAAGACGCGATGTCCGAGATTGCCGGAAGCCGCCCATTTCGGCTCGGAGATATAGGGATGGGTCTTGCGGTGTGTGCCGACGACGCCCTCCGGCCCGATCAGGACCGCGGAATTGTAGTAGAGCTCTGTCGCGGGATCGACCTCCGGCATGCCGACGACGATGTGGACGCCCCGCGCCTTCGCAACGGCCGCGAAGCGCTCCGTCGTCGGGCCCGGGATCGCCTCCACGAAAGGCTCCACCTCCCCGCGGTCGTGCCAGCAATAGCCGGTCGTCCCCATTTCCGGCGTCACGATCAGCTTCGCGCCGCCGGCCACGGCCGTCTCGACGAGGGCCAGCAGCCCCTCGATGTTCTGCTCCTTGCGAAACATCGCCGGCTCGAACTGGACGGCGGCGGCTTTGTAGGGAGCGCTCATGGCGGAAACCTTGGAAAACGGATGAGCCGCCCAGGCGGACAGGCCCCGCGGCGCGGGCGCGCGGGGCCGAGTGGACCCAGCTCAGCGCGGCGTGCCGGCGATGGATTTCAAGACGGAGGCGCCGACCGTGTATTTCGGATCGACCATGTTGCCGAGGCGGATGCGGCCGCATTGGGTCAGCAGCATGTAGGCGTCGATTTCGTCGAAGCCGAAGTCCTTGGCGAGCCAGCGGATCAGCTCGCGATAGGCTCCGCGCGCCGCGTCCTCCATAGGCCGGGAGGAGCCGATCGTCATGTAGAAGCTATCGTTTTCGAGGCGTGGCGATTTGATCGTCCAGCCCTTGATGAGGTCGACCTGCACCGTCGTCACCGTCGGATGCTCGATGGCGACGCCGCAGAGCTCACCGTCACCCTGCGCGGCATGGCAATCGCCGAGGAAGAGATAAGCGCCTTTCGTGTTGACCGGCAGGTAGATGACCGCGCCCGGCGCGACGTCCGGCAGGTCCATGTTGCCGCCGTAGTAGTCGGGAACAAGCGAGGAGATCGCCTCGATCTCCGGCGCCGTGCCGATCGTGCCGATGAAGGGCTCGTAGGGCAGCGTGATGCGGTCGTTCCACTTGACGCCCGTCTCCGCATCGACCTCGACCTTCTTCACGCGCTCGGGCAGCGGTGCCGTAAGGAGCGCAGTGTCGGCGGTGGGCACGAGGCCGCCGAATTCCGGCATGATCACCGTCGTGCCGCGCGGCTGCGGCCCGCGGGGAACGATGCTCTTGATGTAGACGGCAAGGCAGTCGCCCTTCTCCGCGCCGTTGATCCAGACCGGACCGTTCTGCGGGTTGAGGAAGGGGAAGTTGAGCTTCTCGCTCGGCATGTCCTGTTCGGTCTTGATCGCGCCTTCGAAGGCGTCGTGCGTCTCGGCGGAGATCACTGCGCCTGGATCGACGGCAAGGATCGGCTCGGCGAAGGCGCCGTAGACGTAGTGGTACTTGCCCTGGCTTTCCTCCGTGATCGTATGCTCGGAGCGCGCTTCTCCTTTGGCGACGCCCTTGCGGGCCATGATGGAATCCTCGAACCAGCTCATCGGAGCCTCCTTCATTGATGATGTTTGACGTCTCGCGTCAGACGGCGAGGTAGCGGCGCACGGCATCGCGATCCTCGAGGGCCTCCGGCATGATCTCGTCGGTGATCCGGCCCTTGTCCATGACGTACGCCCGCTCGGCCATCGCGCGGATCATGTCGATGTTCTGCTCCACGAAGACGACCGTGACGCCGGTCGCCCGGTTCAGCTCGACCATGATCCGGGCGATATCCTGGACGATGTTCGGCTGGATGCCCTCGGAAGGCTCGTCGAGGAGGATAAGCTTGGGCGAGCCCATGAGAACGCGGCCAATGGCAAGCTGCTGCTGTTGGCCGCCGGACATGGTACCCGCGCGCTGGTTACGGCGCTCGGCAAGGATCGGGAAGAAGGAGAAGATCTGCTCCAGCCGCTCCTTCGGCGCCGGGGAGCCTGCGATGCACTCGCCGACGGCAAGGTTCTCGACGACGCTCATGCGGGGAAAGACGTCCCGGCCCTGCGGCACGTAGCCGATGCCGAGCCGGGCGCGCTTGTGGGCTGAGAGCCCATCCATCGCGCTGCCGCGAAAGACGATCGAGCCCTTGTCGACGGGGAGAAGGCCGATCAGGCTCTTCATCAGCGTCGACTTGCCAACCCCATTGCGCCCGATCACAGCGACGATCTCGCCTTCGCGCACTTCCATGTCGACGCCCTGAAGCACCGGCTTGCCGCCATAGCCGGAGCGAAGGCCGACCGTGTTGAGGATAGTCTCCCTACGCATGGACCTCTCCGAGATAGATCGACGCGACTCTCGGATCGGCGACGATCTCCTCGATCGTCCCTTGGGCAAAGATCTTGCCGAAGTGGAGCACCGTCACTCTTTGGGCGATCTGGCGCACGAAGGTCATATCGTGCTCGACGGCGAGAATCGTCACGCCCTGCCGGTTCAAGGACTGGACCATCTCGCCGGTCGCGAAGGTCTCGTCCGGCGTCATGCCGGCGGTCGGCTCGTCGAGAAGGAGAAGCCGCGGCTTCAGAGCGATCGCCATGCCGATCTCCAGCCACTGCTTCTGCCCGTGGCTGAGATTGCCGGCCAGCGTCTTCTCGTCGTTCGTCAGCTTCAGGAATTCGAGGAGCCGGTCGATCTCCCGTTGAAGCGTTTCAGGACTCTCGTGGTGCTGAAGCGCGATCTGGAGATTCTGGCGGACCGACAAGGCCTTGAAGATGCCGGGCACCTGGAACTTGACGCTGATGCCCCGTCGTATTCGCTGGAAAGGTTTGTCGGTCGTGATGTCGGCGCCCTCGTAAAGGATCTGACCGGATGTCGGCATGTGCTCGCCGAGGATCAGGCGGAAGAGCGTCGACTTGCCCGCCCCGTTCGGCCCGATCAGGCAGTGGATCTCGCCCGTCGCGAGGTCGAAGTCGACGCCGCCGGTGA
>JACMIV010000241.1 GCA_014380965.1 Rhizobiaceae bacterium
CCACGCTGGTCGTCGAGGTCGCGTCTCCCGGAACCTCTGCCATCGACACGACGGACAAGCTCGACGAGTATCAGGCGCATGAGGACATCCGCGTGATCGTCTTCGTCGATCCCGACGTCGTGTCGGTGAAGGTCTACAGGCGTGACGAGCAAGGGCTGTGGCATGTCGAGAAATACGCCGATCTCGGCCAGATCGTCGATCTGCCAGAGATCGGCGCGTCCTTGGCGATGGGTGACGTTTACGACACGCTCAATCCCGCGTCACGGCCGAGGTTGCAACTCGTGGAAGAGCCGTAGGGTCGGACGACGCGTTCCTAGAGGCGCCGACTCCCCATTCCAAAGGCCGTGATGGCCGACCGCTGCGCTCTGTCGCATCTGTCAATGTTTGGGCCGCAGAATCACTCCCCCGCCGCCGCCTCTTCAAGGCTCTGCCGATCCACGCCGCGCTGGCGAAGTGTCGTCGAGAGGAAGGCTGCGATGAAGACGATCGTCATGACGAGCACGATCGTCGGGGCGGGGGCCGAGTTGATGAAGAAGCTCGCATAGACGCCCGTGAAGGTCGCCCCGACCGCCACGGCGAGGGCCGTGAGCAGCATCGCTCCGAAGCGTCGGGTCAGGAGGAAGGCGATGGCGCCCGGCGCGATCAGGAGCGAGATCGTCAGGATGATGCCCGTCGCCTTCAGCGCGCCGACGATGGTGAGCGAGAGGATCGCGAGCAGGCCGTAATGGAGGACGCGCACCGGCAGTCCCATGGCGCGCGCCTGCAGCGGATCGAATGCGTGGACGAGAAGGTCGCGCCACTTCATCGCGATGATGGCGACGACGAGGACGGCGATGACCGCGGACTGGACGAGATCGGCGGGCAGGACGCCCAGCATGTCGCCGAAGAGAATGTGGTCGAGATGGATGTCGGTCTCGATCTTCGTGTAGAGCACGAGGCCGAGCCCGAACATGCCGGAGAAGACGACGCCCATCACCGTGTCCTGCTTGATGCGGCTGTTCTCCTTGAGATAGCCGGTCGCGAGCGCGCAGGTCATGCCGGCTGCAAACGCGCCGAGCGCCAGCGGCAGGCCGGCGATGTAGCTGAGCACGATACCGGGCAGCACGGCGTGGGAGATCGCGTCCCCCATCAGCGACCACCCCTTGAGGACGAGGAAGCACGAGAGCAGCGCCGTCGGCACCGCGACGAGCACGGCGATCAGCAGCGCCTCGCGCATGAAGGGGAACTGGAACGGCATGATCGCGAGTTCGAAGGGCGTCATGCCGCGGTCTCCCTCGGCGCGGCGGACACCGTGTCCGGTCCTCCTCCTGCCTTCGCCGCGCTCTCGACGGCGTTCTCGGCGAAGGCGGCTCTGGCCTTCGCGCGCGCGGCGAGCAGCCCGTGCTTCGGGGCGAAGAGAAAGACGGCAAGGAACACCAGCGTCTGGAGGACGACGATGACGCCGCCCGTCGCCCCGTCGAGAAAGTAGCTGACATAGGCGCCGATGAAGCTCGTGGCTGAGCCGATGGCGACCGAGATCGCGATGAGGCGGGGGAAGCGGTCGGTGAGGAGATAAGCCGTCGCGCCGGGCGTCACGACCATCGCGATGACGAGGAACGCGCCGACCGTCTGGAGCGCGGCCACCGTCGAGGCGCTGAGCAGCGTGAAGAACAGCGCTTTCATCAGCGTCGGGTTTATGCCGATCGAGCGGGCATGCGTCTCGTCGAAGAAGGTGACCATCAGGTCCTTCCACTTGGCGAGGAGGATCGTCAGCGACACGCCGGCGATAATCGCGAGCTGGAGCGTGTCGGCGGGCGTGATCGCGAGCACGTTGCCGAGGATGATCGTCTGGACGTTGATCGAGGTCGGCGCAACCGACACCATGAAGAGGCCGAGGCCGAAGAAGGAGGTGAAGATGAGTCCGATGATCGCGTCCTCCTTCAGCTTGGTGCGCTGGTTGAGGAAGAGCATGGCGGCGGCGGCGAGACCCCCGGAGAGGAACGCTCCGAAGGCGAAGGGCAGCCCCAGCATGTAGGCTCCGGCGACGCCCGGAACGATCGAATGGGAAAGCGCGTCGCCGATCAGCGACCAGCCCTTCAGCATCAGATAGGCCGACAGGAACGCGCAGGTTCCGCCGACGAGCGCCGAGACCCACATGGCGTTCAGCATGTAGCCGTAGGTGAAGGGTTCGAGAAGCGCACTCATCTCATGTCCGTCTCGGGATGGGACGCCTCGCGCCTAGGCAGCGTCGTCGGTTCGTCGTAGAGGACGAAGGGCTTCTCGTCGTCGGAGATCATGCCGCGGGCGCGTTGCCCGTCGGGGCCGAGCGTCTCGAAGTCGAAATGGCGAAGCACGCCGCCGAAGGCCTTTTCGAGATTGCCGCGCGTGAAGACCTCCGACGTTCTGCCGGCAGCGAGCACCGTGCGCTTCAAGAGCACCGCCCGGTCGCAGAATTCCGGGACCGAGCCCAGATTGTGCGTCGAGACCAGCATCACGCGGCCCTCGTCGCGAAGTTCGCCGAGAAGCTGAATGATGGAATCCTCGGTCTTCACGTCGACGCCGGTGAACGGCTCGTCGAGGAGGATGACCCGGCCGTCCTGCGCCAGCGCCCTCGCGAGGAAGACGCGCTTCTTCTGGCCGCCGGAGAGTTCGCCGATCTGCCGCTGGCGGAAATCTGTCATGCCGAGGCGCTCGAGCGCCGCGTCGACGGCATCCCGGTCGGCGTGCTTTGCGATCCGCAGGAAATTCATGCGGCCGTAGCGGCCCATCATCACCACGTCCTCGACGAGAACCGGGAAGTTCCAGTCGACGTCCTCGCTCTGCGGCACGTAGGCGACGAGGTTCCTGCGCAGTGCTTCGGGCACCGTCATGCCGAGCACTTCGATCCGGCCCGACGAGGTCGGCACGAAGCCCATGATGGCTTTGAACAGCGTCGACTTGCCGCTGCCGTTGATGCCGACGAGGGCCGTGATCGTCCCGGTCGGGATCGTGAAGCTCGCGTCGAACAGCGCGGTGTGGCCGTTGCGATAGGTCACCGTCGCGTTTTGAACGACGATTCCGGATGTCGCGCCAAGCGCCCGTTCCGCATGCCGTGTCGACAGGATCATGGCTTCAGCCCCGCGGCGACGGTCGCGGCCGTCTTGGTGAGAAGATCGATATAGGTCGGCACCGGCCCGTCCGCGTCGCTGAGACTGTCGACATAGAGGACGCCGCCGTATTTCGCGCCGCTCTCGCGGGCGACCTGCTCGGCCGGCTCGGCCGAGATCGTGCTCTCCGAGAACACGGCGGGGATCGTGTTGGCGACAACGGCGTCGATCACCGTGCGCACCTGCTGCGGCGTTCCCTGCTGGTCGGCGTTGATCGGCCAGAGATAGAGCGTGCGAAGGCCGAAGTCGCGGGCGAGATAGCTGAAGGCGCCCTCGCTGGTCACGAGCCAGCGCCGATCCTGCGGGATGGCGTCGAACTCGGCCCGGATCGGCGCGATCGCTGCCTCGATCTTCGCCTTGTAAGCCGTGGCGTTCGCCTCGTAGGTAGCCGCGTTCGCCGGGTCGTGCTCCACCAGCGCGTCGCGGATGTTGTCGACGTAGCGCAGGCCGTCCGTCGGCGACATCCAGGCATGCGGGTTCGGTTTGCCCTCGTAGGGGCCCTCGCTGATCCCCATCGGCTCGATGCCCTCTGTGATGGTCGCGCTCGGGACGTCGCTGAGATTGCCGAGGAAGCGCTCGAACCAGAGTTCGAGATTGAGTCCGTTCCAGAGGATGAGGTCGGCATTCTGAGCGCGGATGATGTCGCCCGGCGTCGGCTGGTAATTGTGGATCTCGGCGTTCGGCCGTGTGATGGATTCGACGTCCGCAGCATCTCCGGCGACGTTCCGCGCCATGTCGGCGATCACGGTGAAGGTCGTCACGACCTTGAACTTGCCGCTGTCGCTTTCGGAGCTGCACGCCGACAGGCCGAGGAGCGCGGTGGCAAGGGCGACGAGGAGAAGTCGCGAAGGACGGGCACGCAAAGGCGTCAACGAAGGCTCCATATCTTGATGTCTGACACCAAGATATGCGGTAGACGCAAAGTTTGTCCAGCAGCAAACTTTGCGCATGCGGCGAAAAGCCGATATCAGACGGAATCAGCAGGCAGGCGTCGTGGAGGCTTCGATGACGGACCAGACGAAGGATGCGGCGACGACGTCCGCCGACCGACTTGCCGCCCGTTTCGCACGCGTTCGCGAGGCGCATCAGTCGGAACTGGCCGAGGATTACGTCGAGATGATCGACGACTTGATTATGGCCCGCGGCGAGGCGAGGGCGGCCGATCTCGCCGACTGCTTCGGCGTTTCGCCCGGAACCGTCGCGCGCACAGTGCAGCGGCTCATTCGCGACGGTCTGGTCAATTCCGAGCCCTACCGCTCGATTTTCCTGACCCCCCGCGGCAAGGCCGTGGCCGAAGAGGCGCGCGTACGCCACCGTCTGGTACAGGATTTCCTCATCGCCATCGGCGTCAGTCCCGAAGCCGCGGAACTCGATGCCGAGGGCATCGAGCACCATGTCGGCGAGGAGACGCTCGAGGCCTTCCGCAAGCATCTTGCGCTTTGACCTGACGGCGTCCGGACCGTTCGGTAAAGGTCAGGTTTCGAGGGTCACCTGATGAGCGCCCCGTGATGGCGCACGACCTCTCCCGCGAGGCGATGACCCGCCTCGGTCGCCTCGCGCGTCGAGGAGCCGAGCAGGCGCGCGGCAAGATAGGCCGCGCCGAA
>JACMIV010000242.1 GCA_014380965.1 Rhizobiaceae bacterium
GAGGATGATTTTCACGCCGCGCGCGACGTCACGAAGACGCACACCTCCCGCACGGACACGTTTCGCTCGGGCGAGCACGGAAAACTCGGCGAGGTGGACGGGACGCGCGTCCTCGTCCACCGCCGTCCTGTGCTGCGCCGAACCTACGAAGTCCCGCACATCGAGCCGGATGTCGAGCTCGTGCGGCTTGCGATGGGGACCGGCGACCGGCTCCTGCGCTTTGCCGCAAAGGACGGCGCCAAGGCGATCGTGATCGAGGGCTACGGCCGGGGAAACACCATGCCTGTGGTCAGCACGGCCGTCGCCGAGCTCGTCGCAGGCGGAACGCCCGTCATCATCGCGTCCCGCTGTCCCGAGGGTCGAGTGAAGCCGGTCTACGGAAACGGCGGTGGCAAGGATCTCGAACGGGCCGGCGCGATCTTTTCGGGCGATCTCGCCGGCCACAAGGCACGCATCCTCGCTTCGGTCGTTCTCGGCCTCCCCGACGGCGCCGCGCGCCTTCGCCGGGAGGTCGAGGCCCTCGGCGGATAACGGTTCGGGATCAGGTGGCGCGCACCGCGCCGAAGCCGGACCGGACGCCGATCTCGGACTGCAGGCCGGCGGGGGCTCGGGCACCGCGTCCGTAATTGCCGAGCGGCAGGCCGAGCTCGGGGAAGAGGAGCTCCGCGACGCGGTAGGTTTCTTCCAGATGCGGATAGCCGGAGGCGATCAACGTGTCGATGCCGAGGCTCTGATACTCGCGGATGCGCTCCGCCACCGTCCTCGGATCGCCGACGAGCGCGGTGCCCGCGCCTTGCCGGACGAGGCCGATGCCGGCCCAGAGGTTCGGGGCGACCTCCAGCTTGTCGCGCCGACCGCCATGAAGGGCGGCCATCCTGGCCTGCCCGACGCTGTCCGAATTTTTCGCGAGCTGCGCCTGCGCAGCGGCGATCGCCTCGTCGGAGAGGTGCGAGATCAGGCGGTCGGCTTCGGCCCAGGCTTCATCCTCCGTCTCGCGGACGATGATGTGGAGGCGGATACCGAAGCGCAGCGTGCGCCCCCGCTCGGCCGCCTTGGCGCGGACGGCGTCGATCTTCTCCTTCACCTGCGTCGGCGGCTCGCCCCAGGTGAGGTAGAGCTCGACGTGATCGGCCGCGACCTCGATCGCGGCATCCGACGAACCGCCGAAGTAGAGCGGCGGATGCGGTGTCTGGACGGGCGGAAAGAGGTTCCGGCCGCCTTTGGCCGAGAGATACTCGCCCTTGAAGTCGACGAGCTCGCCGGCCATCAGTCCGCGCCAGATCGTCAGGAACTCGTCCGCCTGCGCGTAACGCTCGTCGTGATCGAGATAGACGCCGTCGCCGGCAAGTTCCGCCGGATTGCCGCCGCAGACGACGTTGAGGAGCAGCCGTCCGTTCGACAGGCGGTCGAGCGCTGCGGTCTGCCGCGCGTAGTGCGCCGGGGTCGCGACGCCCGGACGGATCGCGACGAGGAACTTGAGCTGTTCGGTGAACGGCGCGATGGCCGCGGCCGTCACCCAAGAGTCCTCGCAGAACTGTCCGGTTGGAAGCAGCACGCCCTTGTAACCGAGCCGGTCGGCCGCCACCGCGATCTCACGGAGGTATGCGTTGTCGGGAGCGCGGTTGAAGGCGTCGGAGCCGAGGTAGCGCCCGTCGCCCGCCGTCGGCAGGAACCAGAAGAAATCGAGCGGACGGTCGTTCGCGATGCCATCGGGAATGGTGACGTGGGTGTTCATCGGAGGTCTCCTTTGTCGAAGCGCGGTCGCGCTGCGTCAGCTCTGCGGTGCGGTCCAGACGATGTCCTTGACCGTGATCGGCGAAGGGATGAGGCCGAGCTTGGCGAAGCGGTCGGCGACGGTCTGCTGGGTCGCCACGATCTCGTCGGTGACCGGGGTCACGGTGAACTCGCCGCGCTCGGCCGTCAGCTTCTGGATCTCGACAGGCACGCCGGTCGCATCCGACAGAGCCTGCGCCACGCCGTCCTTGTTGGCGTTCGCCCAGGCGCCGGCTTCTCCGAGGGCGCCGATCGCCTGTTTCACGATGTCGGGGTGCTGCGTGGCGAAGCTGCCGTTGGCGAGCAAGAATGAGTTCGTCTGCCCGAGGATCTCCGGCCCGTCGGCCAGAACCCTGGCCCCGTATTTGAGCTCGGCGGTGGCGTAGAACGGGTCCCAGATCGACCACGCGTCGACCGAACCGGAGGAGAATGCGGCGCCGCCGTCGGCGGGGGTGAGATAGATCGGCTCGATGTCGCCATAGGCGAGGCCCGCCTTCTCCAGCGCGGCGACCGCGACGTTGTGCGCCGACGAGCCCTTCGTGAAGGCGAGCTTGCGCCCCTTGAGATCGGCAAGCGTCTTGATGTCGGATCCCTCGGGAACGAGGATCGCCGAGTTTCGGCCCTTGGCGGGGAGGGCGGCGGCATAGACGATGTCGGCGCCGGCGGCCTGCGCGAAGATGACCGGCGAGTCGCCCGTCGTGCCGAAGTCGATCGACCCGACGTTCATCGCCTCGAGCAGCGGCGGTCCGGCCTGGAACTCGATCCAGTTCACCGTGATGCCTTCGTCGGCCAGCGCCTTCTCGATGAGCTGCTGGTTGCGGGCGACGACGAGGACGCCGTTCTTCTGGAAACCGATGTTGAACTCCTTCAAATCGTCGGCGAGCGTGACGGCCGGCGAAAGAGCGATCAGCGCGAGCGATGCCGCACCGAGGAGAACAGATTTCAGCGTCATGGTTCGATTCCTCTGATCGGGTCGATTGGGTTGTGCTTGTCGGGTCGTGCTTGGAAAAGGCGACCGTCCGCTGTCTTCGGGAGGAAAGTGGCGGACGGTCTTTGCGAGGCCCGGACGACGTTGGAACGCCGACATCCGTGCCTCGGGTATCAATCGGCGGCGCCGTGGACGCCGTAGCGGCCATGGGCATAGACGAGCGCGGGCCGTTCCGGCCCGGCTAAGACGGCCCGCACGGCGCCGAAGATCAGCGCATGGCTATGGCGCTCGACGATGTGCTCGACCTCGCAGTCGATCGAGGCGAGCGCGCCTTCGAGCATGGCCGCGCCCGTCTCTCCGTCCGACCAGTCCGCGCCCTCGTAGCGCGCGCTGCCCTTCGCCCCGTCGCGGCCCGCAAAACGGTCGGCGATGCTGGCCTGGTCGGCGCCGAGAATGTTGACGCAGAAATGGCCGTAGGCTCGGATCACCGGCCAGGACGAGGACGAGAGGTTGATCGAGACCAGCATCGTCTCCGGCTCGACCGAAAGCGACTGCGCGGATGTCACCGTCGCGCCCGTCCGGTCACGGCCGACGCCAGCCGTGACGACCGAGACCCCGCCGACGAGGTGGCGCATCGCGAGCTTCAGGCCAAGAGGTCCCCTCGGCGCCGCGACCGGCGGCGAGCCGACGTGCGAAAAGGTCGGCTTCAATTGGATCAGCGACATGAGGTTTCCTTCGTGTGACGGTACGCCCTCAAGCCGGTCGAGGGCCGTGGGGTTGAGGTCGTGAACGGGCTGCGACAGCTCAGCCGCAGGAGACGCGAAGCTCCGCGCGGGCGGCGCCGGCGAACGCAGCACCGATCGATGGCTGGCGCAGAGTGACCGTTTCTCCGCGAGGGCCGCGTTCGACATTGGCCGCTTTCCGGGCGCGCAGCGCCTCGGCGAGGATCACGCCTTCCGGCCAGGGACCGAAACCGCTTGCGACGTTGATGTGTCCGGCTTTGCCGAGATCGACGAGCCCGGCGCCCCAGGCCGCCGCGAAGGCCTCCGCCCTCGCGTAGCGCATGAAGGGATCGTCGCGGCTGGCGACGAGGATCGACGGGAAGGGTAGTTCCCCACGCGGCAGGGCGGCGAATGTCGCGAAGTCGGTGATGTCGTTCGACAGGACATCGACATCGGCGGGAGCCACGAGCAGTGCGCCGCCGACATGGGCGGCCGACGGGCGGGAGGCGAGATGGGCGACCAGCGCGCAGCCGAGGCTGTGGGCAACGAGCACCGCGCCGGGCGCCGCTGCCAGATACGCTTCGAGACGGTGGAGCCAGTCGGCAAGGTCCGGGCGGATGAAATCCTGCTGCTCGACGACCTCGCTGCTTGGATTGTCGAGCGCCCAGTGCCGCTGCCAGTGGCCGGGCTCGGAGCCGCGGTAGCCGGGGATGATGAGCGTCCTGATCATGGGTCCGTCCCTCGTCGATCCTGAAGCCTTCGCTTCGAGAAGAGATTAGGGGGTCGCCGAGATCACGGGAAAGAATAAAATACTTATTTGATAGACTGTATGGATAAATCGGTCCGTTTCATTCGTGTCCCCCGGGACAAACCGGCGCGTGGCGTCAGCCGTACGCGGCGGCCGAGAGCAACTGGGCAGGGCGGTCGCTGGCGAGCGAGCGGTTGCGGCCGGAGGCCTTGGCCGCGTAGAGCGCCCTGTCGGCGTCGGCGAGGAGATCGCTTGCGCTGGAGCGCGGCGCCGTCGAGCGATCCTCGGTCGAGAAGCCGATGGAGATGGTGACGAACCCAAGGGGAGAGGCCGCGTGCGGAATGCGCAGGACCTCGATGCCTGCACGCATCCGTTCGGCGACGCGCGCGGCCTCGCGCGGGGGTGTTTCCGGGAGCAGCGCGATCATTTCCTCGCCGCCGTAGCGCATGACGCGGTCGCGCGGGCGCCGGGCCGCGGACGAGATCGCGGCGGCGATCGCCTTCAGGCAGACGTCGCCCGCCTGATGTCCGTAGGTGTCGTTGAACGCCTTGAAGTGATCGACGTCGATCATGAGAAGCGAAAGCGGATGGCCGGAGGCGACGCAGCGCATCCATTCGATGGGCAGCGTCTCGTCGAAGGAACGCCTGTTCAGAAGGCCGGTCAAAGCGTCGGTTCTCGAGATCGCCAGAAGGTTAAGCTCGGAGATCTGGCGGGCTCGGGCGTATCTGACGAGCCTCGATCCGCCGACGACGACGAGGGTCAGGAACGCGCCGGCGACGAGGAGCCGGTACGGCAGGCCCTCACGCCACGGCGCCGTCGCAGCCTCCAGCGTCATGCTGTAGATTACCGCGACCAAGCGGCCCGGCAGGCGGTGGAACGAGGAGATGACCTCCGCGCCGTCGATCGGAGAGAACTGCCGCGTGCTGCCAGACGTGGCGCCTTCGCGGATCAGCCGGGGGATGATGTTGTCGGATACGTCGATGCCGATCAGGGCGTCGTCGTGCGGACTGCGGGCCATGAGTTTGGCCGATGGGCTTAGAATGATGATGCGCGACTGCTTGTCGGTTTTCAGTGCCGAATAGACATCGGCGAAATAGGTCGACCGCATCGTCGCGAGGAGCACGCCGTCGAAGCTGCCGTCCGGGTGGACGACGCGCCGGCTCGCGGTCACGACCCATTCGCCGGACGCCTCGATGCGGATCGGAGGTCCAATGTAGAGATCGTTGCCCGGATGCTTTCGATGATGGCGGAAGAAGTCGGCGCGCGCCTGGTTCGACGCCGATTCCAGCGCCTCGCTCTCCGATGTCGCAAGGCGCCATCCCGACTGCTCGTAGTAGGACAGGCTCGAAATGCGCGGCACGCGGCGTAGGAGTTCCGTCATGTCGAGGCGCAGGAGCGCCAGCTCGTTGGTCGTCGGCGTGTCCTCGCCGATGAGGCGGCCCAGCGAAGAAAGGGCAAGATCGGCGATCTGGAACGTGTCGGCCGCCTGCTGCGCAAGGGTGGTCGCCAGCATTGCCGTCCGTTCCTCGGCGCTGCGAAGCGACGACTCCCGTAGCTCGGTCTCCATCGCTACCGTGCCCGCGAGGATCGCCGCGAAGGCGATTCCGATACCGAACCTCAGCCACGAGGACAGGCCCAGCACGCTCTTTCGGGATGTCTTCTGAGACAAGGCGGCGTCCGTTTCGAATTTCGACGCCTCACCCTTGCACACCGGCTCTTTCGACTTCGTTTCCGCTGCAGCTCATGCCTGGGCGCATTGCCTCAAGTCCGCGAAGTCTTGCCACGATGCCGGAGCGCATGTGCATACCGCCTCGCGAGGTCGTGATGCCGCAGGCGTAACGGCGACAGGTCCGGCGGGTCTCACGGCAAGACGAGGACGGCATGCGGCGGCGGACGGCGTCCCGCGAACGTGCTCGCAACCCAGCGATCTGCCGCGCCGAGACCGGCAAAAGGTCGCGTCCCTCGAAGGAGCAAAGTCATGAATACGACGTCGAGCCCTCTGCCCGCATCCGGGCCGCTGCTTCCGGTCCTCACCGGATCGCTCATCGGCACGGTCTTGCTTGCCGGAATTTCGGCCGATCTCGTCTGGGAGGTCTGGGCGAGGCTGATCACGCCGATCTTCATCGGCGGCCCGCTGGAGCCCGCAGCCCTCGTCCAAGGCGTCTTCGGCCTCACGAACCGCTTCGCTGCCGAGATCATCCACGCGGTCGTCGGCATCGTCTTCTACCCCGTCGGCTATCTCTTCATCGCGCGCCCGCTCCAGCGTCTCCTCCTTCCGCAACTGCCGCTCGCTCTGACGGGAATCGGCTTCGGCATCGGGCTCTGGGTCTTCGCGCTCTACGTCATGGCGCATCTCTTCGCAGGCCAACCGCCCTTCCTCGGCTTTATCCCGCTGACCTGGGCCTCTCTCGTCGGCCACATCCTCTTCGGCCTCGTCGTCGCCTTCGTCGTGCGCTGGCGCGAGGCCAGGGCCTAAAGCTCTGGCCGGTTCACGGGAGGCACGGCTTCAGTCCCTTCCGAGAGGCGCTTCAAATGCCCGACGACCCCGGCGTTCCCCGACCACAGCGGTCCACTCGCTGAAAACCCTCCCGTGAACTCGGTCACGCCCCCGGCTTGCTCGACGATGACGATGCCGGCGGCGCAGTCCCAGATGTTGATGGCGGGATCGTAATAGCCGGCGAGGCGACCGGCCGCGACGTAGCACAGCATCAGAGCGCCGGATCCAATGCGAAAGATGACGCCGCCGTCCCGGTAGAGACCCGCGACGAAGGCGCCCGAGGCCGCGGGGTCGGCCTTGTTCGTGCCGCCGAAGGCGATGTTGGCGGAGGTCAGCGTCCAGCCGCCGTCCATCATGAGGCGCTCCCCGTTCAGGAAGGCGCCGCGCCCGGTCCGCGCGACGTAGGTCTCGCCGAGGACGGGGGCATGGACAACGCCGCAGACGGGGCGGGTGCCATCGCTGACGGCGATCGACACGCACCAGTTCGGCTGCCCGACGAGGAAGGGGCTCGTGCCGTCGATCGGGTCGATGATCCAGGTATACGGCGAGGATCCCTCGCTGAGGCCATGTTCCTCGCCGAGCAGCGCGTCGTTGGGAAATTCGTTTCGGATGGCGGCCCTGATCTCGTCCTCCACCTCCCGGTCGGCTTGGCTGACGAGATCCTGCACGGCCGACTTCCGCTCGATCGTCAGCGTGCCGCGCGCGGCGAAGAAGGCGAGCGCCGTGCGCCCGGCGCCTTCTGCGATCCGGCGAGCCGCCGCAAGCCGGGTCCCGAGAGGATCGTCCGCGTCGCCTTCGAGGTTCGAAGCGGAGGGTGTAAGGGCAGTGGCGGTCATGGGAGTCGTGTCCCCTCGTTCGATGGCAGGGCCGGCGGGCGAGCCGGCAGGACCTTGCCGGGATTTAGGATACTTGCCGGATCGAGCAGCGTCTTCAGCCCATGCATCAGATCGAGCGCGACCGGGTCCTTGGCGCCCGGCATGAGGTCGCGCTTCAGTCGTCCGATGCCGTGTTCGGCGGAAATCGAGCCGCCATGCGCGAGCACGACGGCGTGGACGACCGCGTTCATCTCCTCCCACCCCCGTAGATAGTCGGCCTTGTCGGCGCCGACGGGCTGGGAGACGTTGAAGTGGAGATTGCCGTCGCCGACATGGCCGAAGATCGCCGGGCGGCATCCAGGCACGAGGCGCAGCACCGCGCGGGTCGCCTCCGCGACGAAGGCGGGGAGGGCCGGCAGCGGCACGGAGACGTCGTGCTTGATCGAGCCGCCTTCGAGACCCTGCACCTCCGACATGGCGTCGCGCAGCCGCCAGAACGCCTGGCGCTGATCGAGGGACGCGGCGAGCGCCGCATCAGTCACCTCCCCAGCCTCGAATGCGGCCGAGAGGATGGACTCGAGGGCAATGCCGAGGTCCTCCTCCCGCGGGCTCGACAGTTCGAGAAGGACGTACCAGGGGCTCGCCTCGGCCAGGGGGTCGCGGACGTTCGGGGCGTGCTTCAGGACGAAGCCGAGCGCCTCGCGGGCCATGAGTTCGAACGTCGTGACGCTGGATCCCGCCTCGGCCTGCGCCATGCCGAGCAGCGCGAGGGCTGCGGCCGGCGACGGCACGGCGCAGAACGCCGCCTCGCGGCTCCTCGGACGCGGGAAGAGTTTCAGGACGGCGGCGGTGATGATGCCGAGCGTGCCCTCCGAACCGATGAAGAGGTTCTTGAGGTCGTAGCCGGTGTTGTCCTTGCGAAGCCGGCCGAGCCCGTTCCAGATGCGCCCGTCGGCAAGCACCACTTCGAGACCGAGCGCCAGATCGCGCGCATTGCCGTAAGCGATCACGCCCGTGCCGCCGGCATTGGTCGCCAGATTGCCGCCGATCGTGCAAGTGCCCTCGGCCGCCAGCGACAACGGAAAGAAGCGGTCCGCCGCCTCGGCTGCCGCCTGCACCTCGGCGAGCGTGACGCCGGCTTCGGCAACAAGCGTGTTGCCGGCGGGATCGACGTCGCGGATGCGGCGCAGCCGCTCGGTCGAGAGCACGATCTCGCGGGCGCCGCCGAAGGGAATCTGGCCGCCGACGAGGCCCGTGTTGCCCCCTTGCGGGACGATCGAAAGCCTGGACCCCGCGGCTTCCCGCATCAGGGCCGCGACCTCTTCCGTGCTGCCCGGCCGAACGATTGCCAGCGCTTCGCCGACGTAGAGACCGCGCCACTCCGTCAGATGCCGGGTCATGTCGCTCGGTTCCGTCACCACGTGACGGGCGCCGACGATCGCATTTAGCCGTTCCAGGACAAGCCCTTGCGAGGCTTCGGCCGGCCCTCGGAGGGGCGTTAAGGAAATCGTCACGATCGCTTTCTCAACTATTGATCCCTGTAGATTACATCTGTATGTTCCGGCTCGCGAGGTCAACAGACAGAAAAAGTTTCCCGGCGCATGAGCAGAGCCCTTTTCCTCAGCGGTCCCCACAAGGCGCATGTCGGCGCCTTCAATCTTCGCGAGGGCGAGGAGGGCGAGACGCTGATCGACGTCGCCGCCGTCGGCCTCTGCGGCTCGGACCTCCACTACTACAAGGATGGCGGGATCGGATCGGCGATGATCGCGGAGCCTTTCGTGCCGGGCCATGAATTCGCCGGAACGCTGGCCGAGGATATCGAGGAGCTGGGGCTCGCCAAGGGCGCTCTCGTCGCCGTCGATCCCAACCGCGCTTGCGGCCATTGCGAGTTCTGTGAGCGCGGGCACGCCAATCTCTGTCCGAACGTCAAGTTCATAGGCGCGCCGCCCTTCGATGGCGCGATGACCCAGCGCATCTGGGTGCCGAAGTCCCAGCTCGTCGCGCTGCCGGCCGATTTCACACCACTCGACGGCGTCATGCTCGAGCCGCTCGGCGTCGCGATCCATGCCGTCGACCTCGCCAAGCCGCGGCTTCTGGAGCGGGTGACGCTTCTCGGCTGCGGGCCGATTGGTCTCCTGATCCTTCAGGTGCTGAAGGCAGCGGGTGCCGGCGACATCGTCGCCGTCGATCCGCAGGAGCATCGGCGGGCGATGGCTTCGACGCTGGGCGCCGTAGAGGTGTTCGGCTCCGTCGAAGAGTTGCGCGCCGCGCGCGGCAACGAGGGCGCGCCCCTCGTGGTGGAGGCCACGAACGCGCCGGAGGGCTTACGCGACGCGGTCGTCGCCACCAAGATCGGCGGGCGGACCGTGATCGTCGGCATTCCAGACGGCGACAATTACACGCTTCCCGCCGCCGAAACCCGCCGCCGCGGCCTCAAGATCAAGTTCGCGCGCCGGATGGGAGAGGTCTATCCCCGCGCCATTGCGCTCGTCGCCGCCGGCAGGGTCGACGTCACGTCGATGGTGACGCACCAGGTCGGCCTCGAGGAGGGGCCGGACGCATTCCGCAAGCACGCCGAGAACGTGCCCGGAGTCATCAAGAGCCTGATCTATCCCAACGCCTGAACCATCCTGAGGAGGAAAACATGAGGACTTTGGCAAGACATCTCCTGAGCGCCGCAGCGCTCGCCGCAGTGGCAGCCGCGCTGCCCACCGCCGCGCAAGCCGGCTGGCTCGAGGACGCGGCAGCCCCGCTCAAGGGCACCGAGATCACCGGCATCTTTCTCGACCGGCCAGGCTACCGCGCGATCATCAAGCTCCTGCCGGAGTTCGAGGCCGCGACCGGCATCAAGGTGAACTACGAGATCGTCCCCTACGAGAACAGCCGCGAGAAGCAGGTCCTGAACTTCACTTCGCAGGGCGATCTCACGATGGCGCTGGTCGATCTCGTGTGGATCGGCGAGTTCGCCGAGAACGGCTGGATCGACCCGATCAAGACCTATTCCGCGGACGCCGCGATCACCGACCCGAACCTCAAGATGGAGGGTTTCTTCCCGCTCCTTCTCGATGCGTTCGGCTCTTGGGGCGGCGAGGTCTACGGACTGCCCTTCGACAACTATTCCGGCCTTCTCTTCTACAATTCCTGCATGTTGAAGGATGCCGGCTTCGACAAGCCGCCGGCGACCTGGGACGAGGTGCTGAACGTCTACGCGCCAAAGCTGACCGATCCTGCCAAAAAGCAGTACGGCTTCGCGCTCCAGTCGCTGCGCGGCGAGACGCAGTCGGCCGACAGCTTCATGCGCGTGCTCTGGCCCTTCGGCGGCTCGCTGTTGAATTCCGAGTTCAAGTCGAACCTCGAAAGTCCGGAGAGCCAGGCGGGTCTCAAGTTCCGCCAGGATCTCATGAAGTTCATGCCCGAGGGCATCGTCTCCTACGACCATGCCGAAGCGGTCAATGCGCTGGCGCAGGGCCAGGTCGCGATGATCACGGAATGGTCGGCCTTCTACGGCACGTTGACCGACCCCGCGAGCTCCAAGCTCGGCGACTGCCTCGCCGTCGCGCCTGAGCCGGAAGGCCCGACGGGCCGTCTGCCGGCGCTCGGCGGCTTCTCGCTCGCCGTCGCCGCGCAGGCGACCGAAGAGGAAAAAAAGGCCACCTGGCTCTTCATCCAGTGGGCGACGTCCGAAGCCATCGCCAAGCCCTATGTCGAGGCCGGCGGCGTCTCCGGTCGCATGTCCGTCTACGAAGACCCGACCATCAAGGCGACGTACAAGTTCGTCGAGCCGATGGTCGCCTCCTGGCAGAAGGGCGTGCCGCAGTTCCGCCCGCGCTTCCCCGCCTGGCCCGCGATCTCCGAGATCGTCGCCGAGTTCGGCTCCAAGATGATGCTGGGCGAAGTCACGACGGAAGAGGGCGCCAAGGAGATCGGCACCCGGATGGAAGCCGTGCTTGAGCAGGAAGGCTACTACGACGGCAAGAAGGAACTGCTGCAGTAGAAGCGCAGCGAGTCTTTCGCGCGGCTTTTCGTGATCGGTCGCCCCTGTCATGCGATGGGGGCGACGACGCGGCGTCATAGCGCAAACGAAAAACCGTTCCCGAGATGTGACACTTCCCGAGC
>JACMIV010000243.1 GCA_014380965.1 Rhizobiaceae bacterium
CCCGGCCCCGACGAGCTCGGCATGGCCCCCGTCCGCCGCGATCGCGACGACGCGCCCGTCCTCGCCGCCGGTGAGAAGCCGGTGGCCGAACGCATCGAAACGGGCCGTCGTCAGCCCGCCGGAATGCGCCTCGATCACGCGCTCCCCGCCGGCCGGAAAGCGCACCGTACCGTCGACGAGCGCAAAGACCGGTTCATCCTTCAAAAACAGTGCCGTCTCGACGAAGCCCTCGAAGTCGTAAGGGGCGATGACAGGCATCAGGCGTCGGCCCGTTGCTTCGTTCTGGCGGCGCAGGCCTCGAACCCTGCGGCGAGCGCCGCGCGGTCGAGTTCACGCCCGATGAACACGAGCTTGCTCTCGTGCGCCTCGGTATCCCGCCACGGCCGTTGGTGATCGCCCTCGATGATCATGTGGACGCCCTGCACGACGTAGCGATCCGGATCGCCGGCGAAGGCGATGATCCCCTTGAGGCGCAGGATGTTCGGCCCCTCTTCCTGCGTCAGCTTCTGAATCCACGGAAAGAACAGCTTCTCGTCGAGTTCGCCGCCGCGCAGCGAGACCGACGTGACGGTGATGTCATGGATCGGCGCGGCGTGGGCGTGGCCGTGGCCGTGGCCGTGATGATCGTGCCCGTGCCCGTGGTCGTGACCATGATGGTCGTGGCCTGCGTGATCATGGTGGTCGTGGTCACAATCCGGGCCGCAGACATGTTCGTCGTGCGCAGCCTTCGCCGCGTCCAGAAACTCGGGATCAGCGTCGAGCACCCGGGCGAGATCGAAGGCGCCCTGACCGAGCACCCGGTCGAGGGCGATCTCAGCGCGCTCGGTCCGGTGGATGACGGCATGCGGATTGATGGCGCGGACCGTCGCCTCGATCTTCGCGAGTTCCTCGGGCGTCACGAGATCGGTCTTGTTGAGGAGGACGACGTCGGCAAACGCGATCTGGTCTTCCGCCTCGCGGCTGTCCTTCAGACGAAGCGGCAGATGCTTGGCATCGACGAGAGCGACGACGGCGTCGAGCTTGGTCTTCGCGCGCACGTCCTCGTCCATGAAGAAGGTCTGCGCGACGGGCACCGGATCGGCAAGCCCGGTCGTCTCGACGATGATCGCGTCGAAGCGACCCTTGCGCTTGGTCAATCCTTCGACGACGCGAACGAGATCGCCGCGCACCGTGCAGCACACGCAGCCATTGTTCATCTCGTAGATCTCCTCGTCCGACTCGACGATCAGATCGTTGTCGATGCCGATCTCGCCGAACTCGTTGACGATGACGGCATAGCGCTTGCCGTGGTCGCCGGAGAGGATGCGGTTGAGGAGCGTCGTCTTGCCCGCGCCAAGATAGCCGGTGAGCACGGTGACGGGGATCTGGGCGTCTTTCGGCGGAACGGTTGCGGACATCTCTGCCTCCTTGCTGGATCGGGCGGATATAGGACGAAGCGACGAGGATTGCACGGGAGCGGCGATAGACAGCGTGTTCTCGGCTTCGCCCGCTTCGCGGGCGATCGAAACCGCAACTGACTTTATTCAAGTCTCCCCAAATCGAACGCCGCGATCTCGGCGAGGAACGTCGTAAAGCCGGCGGCTTGATGCTCGGCGATGACCCGGCCGATCTCCGCCGTCGCCAGACGCGTGTCGCCGACGACGCCGGCAGGATTGAGATCATGCGACATCCACCCGAAGGCGAGGCGCCCGTGGGCGCGCAGATGCGTGTTTTCCTGATCGAGCCTTGATTGCAGCGATGAAAACGAGCCGAGACGATCGATACGCACGATGTCCGGCCGGAAATGCAGCATCAACGCCGTCTCGACCGCACCGCCATGTATTCCCGTCGCGATCTCCGCATCGGGAAGCAGCCCGGCGGGGATCCCGAACCGCATCCAGCTCGAGGTCGCGACGAGGATGCCGAGGGAGTGGCGAAGCTCCAGCGCAGCAGTTTCCATGACGGGCGAGTTGCCGCCATGCGAGGAGACGACGGCGATGCGCCGGAAGCCGGCGGCATGAAGGCTCTTTCCGATCGCGATCAGGCTCTCCGTCGCCGTCCGCCAGTCGTGATCGATGGTCCCGGGAAAACGCGTGTGCTCCAGCGACTTGCCGATCCGCAGCGTCGGGAGAAACGTGGCGCAGAGGCCGTCGGGGAGATGCGCAAGGACGGCCTCCACCATCCCGTCCGCGATGATGGCGTCGGTGCCGAGCGGTAGATGAGGCCCATGCGCCTCGATCGCGGCGATCGGCACGACGGCAACGGCACGGGCCAAGTTCGGCTCGCCGGCAAGGTCCGCCGTCGTCATCTCTTCATAACGATGCCGCATGGGACCTCCCTCCTTGCGACCCCCGAAGAGGGTCGGGATCCGTCGGATCGCAGCCCTACCGCCGTAAAGGCGGCAGTGGAAGAGAGATGGTGTCGGCGGAGGCGAATGGTCGGATGGCTCGGCCCGTCGGTTGATGACGGAACGAAGGTTTACCACCTCACGAAAGGTCACTTGAATTCCATAGACGTCCAGATGATCATCAGCCGACAAACCGAAGTGAAATTATTTTGAATACGTCGGCTTCTTGATCGGACGACCATGGTGGCGAAGAAGAAAAAACGATCGACCATGACGCAGCTCGTCCTTTCGGCAAGAGCCGGACGGACGGCACTGTCTGCTCGCCTGTCCGCCATGGACCTCTATCCCGGCCAGGATGCCGTCCTTCTCGCTCTCGGGGCCGAAGACGGACTCTCCTTGCGCGACTTAGCCGACCGCCTGTCGGTGCGCCCGCCCACGATCACGAAGACCGTCGCGCGGCTCGCGACGCAGACGCTCGTCGAAAAGCGCGCGTCGGCGACCGATGCCCGCCAGAGCCACGCCTTCCTGACGGAAAAAGGTCTTGCGCTGGTCGACGAGGTCCGTGCCGCCCAGAAGGCGGTGGAGCGCAATGCGCTGCGCGATCTCACCGAAAAGGAGCGAAAGACGCTTCGCAAGCTGCTTCAGAAGGTCGAACGCAATCTTGGATCCCCCGTCGAGATCGACGATGCCGAAAGCGATGACTGAGCCGGCTGCGCCCCGCCCGGTGCCGCATTCGGGATGTGATTCCAAATGCGGGCTTTCCGTGCCGCTCGGTCTTTGTCATACGTCCTTCATGGGAACAACGACGCAGCCGGGTCGGATATAGGTGGGGCAGAAGGTCAAACTGTCGACGATCGCCGATGCGCTCGGCCTGTCCACGGCCACCGTCTCGCTTGCCCTTCGTGACAGCCCGCTCGTCGCCGAAGTGACGCGCGAGCGGATCAAGGAGGAGGCCCGGACGTCGGGCTACATCTACAATCGCCGGGCAGCCAGTCTCCGGACCTCCAAGTCCGGCATCGTCGGCGTGTGCGTCCACGACATCATGAACCCGTTCTTCGGCGAGATCCTGAAGTCGATCGAGGACGAGCTCGACCGCCATCGCCAGACCTTCATCCTCTGCAACCATTACGACGAGCTCCAGAAGCAGCGTTCGTTCGTCGACACGATGCTGCAGCTCGGCGCCGACGGGTTGATCATGTCGCCAGCAATCGGCACGCCCGCGACGGACATCCATCTTGCCGAGGAGAACGACCTTCCCTGCGTGCTGATCGCCCGCACGGTCGAGGGCTCGGGCGTCACGAGCTTCCGCGGCGACGACAGCTACGGAATGAGCCTTTCCGTCGACCATCTCATCGCCCGCGGCCATCGGCGGATCGCCATGATCGGCGGTACCGAGGCGACCTCGACCGGTCGTGAGCGCGAGAAGGGCTATCGGCGCGCGCTCGAAACGGCGGGGATCGACTTCCGGCCGGAATGGCGCATCGCCGGGCCACGCAGCCGCCATTCCGGTTTCGACGCAACGCAGACCTTCCTCGCGATCGAGGATCGTCCGACAGCGGCCTGCTGCTTTTCCGATCTCGTCGCACTCGGCTTCATGTACGGCCTCAGCCGTGCGGGTCTTCGCCCCGGCGTCGATATCGCAGTAACCGGCTACGACGACATCGACGAAGCCGCCATCGCCATGCCACCGCTGACCACTGTCGCCAATGGACAGAGCGAGGTCGGCCAGCGCGCGGCCGCGGCCCTCCTCGCCCGTCTCCAGGGCACTGCCGGGTCAGGCGTCGTCGAACTCATCACGCCCGAACTCAAGGTCCGCCAATCCTGTGCCTTCGACTGGCCGGACCGCCGATCATCGCCCACGGAGCCTTCATGACCGACCACACCGCCATCCCCGTTCTCGTGCCCGGCCGTCTCAATCCCGATACGCTGGAAACGCTGAAGGGCCTTTTCGACGTGCGTCATAGGCAGGGCCAGCCGGTGGAGACGCTGGACGAGGCCGAACGCACGGCCATCAAGGGCGTCGCGCTGATGGGCGTCTTCACGGCAGACATGATGCGCCAGCTTCCCAATCTCGAGATCATCGCGCATTTCGGTGTCGGCTACGATGGCGTCGACGCGGGCTATGCCGCCGAGAACGGCATCATGGTGACGAACACGCCCGACGTGCTGACCGAGGAAGTCGCCGACACGACGATCGGGCTCCTTCTCAACACGGTGCGCGAACTCTAGAAGGCCGAAGCCTATCTCCGCGACGGCCGCTGGGTGCGCGATGGCAACTATCCGCTGACGCCGATGACGCTGCGCGGCCGCAGCGTCGGCATCATGGGCCTCGGGCGAATCGGCCTCGCCATCGCCAGGCGCCTCGAAGCCTTCGGCGTGACGGTCGCCTATTTCAACCGCTCGGAGCGGACGGACGTTCTTTACGCCTATCACCCGACGCTGGAGGCTCTGGCGGGGGCGGTCGACACGCTGATCATCGCCGCCCCCGGGGGAGCAAGCACGGACAAGGCCGTCGATGCCGACGTCCTCAAGGCGCTGGGTCCCGACGGAGTGCTCATCAACATTGGACGCGGGACGACGGTCGACGAGGACGCGTTGGTTGCGGCATTGGCCGACGGCACCATCCGCGCCGCGGGCCTCGATGTCTTCGCGAAGGAGCCGCACGTTCCCCAAGCCCTGATCGACGCCCCGAACGCCGTGCTCCTACCCCATGTCGCTTCCGCTTCGGTCCACACGCGGCGCCAGATGGGCGAACTCGTGATCGCCAATCTCGACGCTTGGTTCGCCGGCAACGAAACTCTGACGCCGGTGCCGGAAGCGGTGAAAGCCGGCCTTCGCAAACGGAGCTAAACGCCTCGGCCCTTCGGCCTGAGGGACTCCTGGGAAACGCCGGCGTCGTCGTTTCCGCCGGTCAGCTCCGCCTAAATCTTTCTGCGCTGGCACTCGGGAGACGGCCGCATTGCACCTGGCAGGCCGCCATGATGCGCAGGAGGTGACGTTCTCGCGCTAGACCTCAAGGGTACAGACGGCAATCCGGCGATCGGAGGCCATCGACGGCGCGCTGCCTTTGCTGAAAATCGAAGGAAAACTCGTAAGTCGGCATAGTGAATTCGTCTCTACGTCCCAAACGAACCCCTCGTCCGACGCCGGAGTGCGCGCGTCGCGCGCTAGGCGCTTGATTTCCCGTACAGGCAGCCCGAGAAGGGCCGGCGTGAGGACTCTCAACCTCTGCGCCGGCCAAGTCAGGAATGAAGCCTTCACCCGGCGGGAAGAACCGCGAAGCCCTGTTTTTCGAAAAGCGCCTTGGCGGCGTCCGTCTTCAGGTAGTCGACGAAAGCCGCCGCGTCCGCGTTGGTCGAGGAAGCGGTGACGGCGACGGGATAGACGATCGGCTCGTGCGACTCCTCCGGGAAGGTTCCGACGATCTGCACCTCGGGATCGGAGGCAGCGTCCGTCGCGTAGACGATGCCGAGGGGGGTCTCGCCGCGGGAAACAAACAGGAGCGCGGCGCGTACGTTCTCGGCCTGGGCGACCCTGTCCTTCACACCGTCCCATACACCCAGCCATTCGAGCGCGGCCTTGCCGTACTTGCCGGCCGGAACGGAGTCGACGTTTGCCATCGACAAGCGTCCGTCACCGAGAAGATCGGCGAGCGGGAAGCCCTTCTCGATGATCGTCGCCACGCCCGAATCCTTCGGGGCGACGAGGACGATCGTGTTGCCGAGGAGCGAGACGCGAGTGTCGTCCCTGATCAATTTCTTCTCGGTCAGATAGTCCATCCAGGCAAGGTCCGCCGAGATGAAGACGTCGGCGGGGGCGTCGCTTTCGATCTGCTTGGCAAGCGCGGAACTCGCAGCATAGGAAACCGTCGCGGACTTGCCGCTCTCGGCCTTCCAGGCGGCATTGACCGCGTCGAGCGCGTTCTTGAGGCTCGCCGCCGCGAAGACGACGGGGCCGCCATCCTGGGCATGGGCCGGAGCCGAGGGTATCGCGGCAAGGCCCGTGAGAGCGAAGGCCATGACGGCCGGGACTGCGGCGATGCGGCCGAGGAATGTTCTGCGTGTCGGCACGGACTCTCTCCTGTTTCGGATCAGCGCTCGATTTCTGTGAATACAGCGCTATCGCCGTTTCGGGAAGCCGATATATTTCTTTGGATACGGCGCTCTGCCCAAAAGCGCAACGGCAAGCTCGAGAGCCGCGGGGAAAGCCCGGGTGCCACAGCCAATGGCTGACAGAGGTTTGTTCCGCAAAGCGAAGATTGCGATTTCCAAGGAGCGGCGCTGAGCTCATCGCATCTCGGCAGGCTCCCTCACCCGATCGGGCTTTCGAAGCCGACAGTATGCAGGTGGCAAGCGCTCACCTCCGGCGATCCGTTGTGCGGCCACAGAACCAAAGCCCGCCAGCCGGAACTACGGCACGTATCCGAGACTTTGCTGAATAACGCCGTCGACGGTCTTCGCGTCGTCGCCGAACGCTCGGGAGAAATCTGTGAACAGCATCATCTATCTGATCGGGCTGATCGTCATCGTTCTCGCCGTCCTGTCGTTCCTGGGTCTGGGATAGGAGTTCCGTCATGACATCAGATTTTAGACAAGGCTCGGACTTGGGAGCCGCCTCCCCCACCGCAAGCCCGCCTCTAAGAGGGGCAGAGGGTAATGGAAGGTCGCAGTCTTACGCTGGCGTGACCGGAGAAAAGGATTATCCAAAGGCTGACGCAGGCCTGAAGCAGGCGGCCAGCCGAGAAGCAGGGTCGATGAAAGCGGAAGCCGGCGCGGCGCAGGAAGCGGCAAAGAACGACGGCGCCGACTTTGCTGCCTCCGTCAAGGACCGCGTCTTCAAGGAAGCGGAGCACGGGAAGGAAACCGTTTCCTCCGGCCTCGAGGATTTCGCCGCCGCCATTCGCAAGGCATCCGAGGAACTCGGCAACCGAGACCAATCCATGGCGTCGACCCTTGTTCGCGAGGTCGCATCCGGGCTCGAACGGGCTACAGGCTCGATCAAAGGCAAGAGCGTCCAGGAGCTGACGCAGTCGGTTACCGGATTTGCCCGTCGTCAGCCGACGGCCTTCCTCGTCGGTGCCGCGTTGGCCGGCATTGCCCTCGGGCGTTTTGCGCGGGCCTCTGGCGAAGGTCACGGCGAGGCGACGCAACCACGCGGACCGTCGAACCAAGGTGCGGCACGGAGCCGTGAGCCGGCAAGAAGCCATTCCTCGTGGGAGGAGGACGGATCGGCCCCATTCCCCTCGACATCGACATCGACATC
>JACMIV010000002.1 GCA_014380965.1 Rhizobiaceae bacterium
CGCTACCGGCGAAAGAGAGTCCACGACGCCGGGACCCGTGATGGGTTCGCCCTTGCGGGGCTCGCAGCGAATCAACCGCAAAACGCCTTCGACGAGGTCGTCGATGAAGGTAAAATCCCGCTGCATGCGGCCCGCACCGTACACTTCGATCGGCTTCCCGGCCGTGATTGCCTCGGCGAACTTGAAGAGCGCCATGTCGGGGCGGCCCCAGGGGCCATAGACCGTAAAGAAGCGCAGGCCCGTGGTCGGTAGGCGGAAGAGATGGCTGTAGCTGTGCGCCATCAGCTCGTTCGCCCGCTTCGTTGCGGCGTAGAACTGGATCGGGTGGTCGGCGATGCGATGCTCGGAGAAGGGCATTCTCGTGTTTGCGCCATAGACGCTGGAGGTCGAGGCATAGGTGAGGTGGCCGACGCCCGTGTGCCGGCAGGCTTCGAGCAGCGCGGTGAAGGCGAGGATGTTGCTCTCGACATAGGAGAACGGATCGATCAGCGAGAAGCGCACGCCTGCCTGAGCCGCGAGATGGATCACGCGGTCGAAGGGTACGCCCGAGAATACCTCGTCGACTAGGGCGCGGTCGGCGAGGTTGCCGCGCACGAAGCTGTAGCGTCCGCCGCTTCGCGCCGCGGTCTCGGCGAGGAGCTCCAGCCGCGCCTCCTTCAGCGCCGGATCGTAGTAATCGTTGACGAGGTCGACGCCGACGACCTCGTCGCCGCGCTCGATGAGGCGCTTGGCGGTGTGAAAGCCGATGAAGCCGGCATTTCCGGTGACGAGGACGCGCATCGGGCGCGCATGGTGCCGCGTCGCGCCCGCGACCTCGTCCCTGGAGGAGCCCTTCGTGCCGTCGAGATCGCTCATAGCCGTCCATCCGCAGTGCCGAGAGGAAGCATCGCCTTGACGTCGAAGAGGACCCCGTCGTCGGCAAGGAGCGCCCGGATGCCCTCGGTCCCCATCGCGCGGAAGGCGTCGTGGGCGACCGCAATCACCACGGCGTCGCAGCTCCCCGGCTCGGGCAGGCCGGAAAGTGCGTCGAGGCCGTACACGTCCGTCGCCTCGTCCGGATCGATCAAGGGATCGTAGACGTCCACCGTCGCGTGAAACGCCTCCAGCGCCCGGATCGTGTCGACGACGCGGGAATTTCGAAGGTCTCGGCAGTTCTCCTTGAAGGCAAGGCCGAGGACGAGGATGCGCGCGCCTGCGACGGCGATCCCCTTCTTCAGCATGAGCTTGACGACTCGGTCCGCGACATGGGCGCCGACGCCGTCGTTGATGCGTCGCCCGGCGAGGATCACGGCCGGGTGATAGCCGACCTGCTGCGCCTTGTGCGTGAGGTAGTAGGGATCGACGCCGATGCAGTGTCCGCCGACGAGGCCGGGCCGGAAACGCAGGAAGTTCCACTTCGTCTCGGCCGCCTCCAGAACCTCGATCGTGTCGATGCCCAGCCGCTCGAAGATCAGCGAGAGCTCGTTCATGAGCGCGATGTTGAGGTCGCGCTGCGTGTTCTCGATCACCTTCGCCGCCTCGGCGACTTTGATGCTCGACGCCTTGTGGGTGCCCGCGGTGACGATCCGGCGGTAGAGGCCGTCGATCGCCTCGGCCGCTTCCGGGGTCGATCCGCTGGTCACCTTCACGATGTCGGGAAGCCCGTGATCGCGGTCGCCGGGATTGATGCGCTCGGGACTGTAGCCGCAGACGAAGTCGGCGTTGAAGACGAGCCCCGAGACGCGTTCGAGAATGGGAACGCAGATCTCCTCGGTACAGCCGGGAAAGACGGTGCTCTCGAAGACGACCGCCGCCCCTCGGTCCATCACGGAGCCGACGAGCTCGCAGGCGGCCGTAAGGGGCCGGAGGTCGGGAACCCGTGCGCTGTCGACGGGCGTCGGAACGGAGACGACGAACACCTCGCAGCCGGCGACGTCTTCGCGCGCCGACGAGAAGGAGAGGGAGGTCGCGGCGCGAAGCACTTGCGCCGGCACCTCTCCGGACGCGTCGCGGCCGTCTGCAAGCGCGGCGATGCGGCGCGTGTCGATGTCGAAGCCGACGACGGCGTGGTGCCGCGCGAATTCCACCGCGAGCGGCAGGCCGACATAGCCGAGGCCGATGACGGCGATCCGGGAGTGACTGAAATCCAAGTCTGCGGTTTTCCTCATGGCCGGACCGGCGAGCGACCCCGTGCCGCGCAAACGTATCGTCTCTGTTCCCTCAGGGTAACGGAAGACAGTGTCAAGTTGCCCCTTCGGATACGGCGATTTGGGTCCGCCAGTCGTCTGGAGCGCAAAGGCGGTTTTAGCGCTCGCGCGGCTGGGTCACCCTCCGACGGTCACGCCCCGTCGGCAGAGCGCCACAATAATTGACCGTGCCTCGCCGGCGCCCGAGGCTTGCTTATGGTGCCAAACAGTTTAGCGCATCGCAAAAGCCGCAAGGGCTCCCGTCTGGACGGCGCAGCGCGTCACTCGCCACCGACGTCAGGCCGGATGCTTCGGCGCCGGACGGAGCGCTGGTCCGGAATGTTTCGGAAAGGTCTCTTCCATGTCGATGTCATCCGCCGAACCGACGGCCCGGCCCATTCCCTTCATCGATCTGGGGGCACAGCGGGACCGTATCCGCGACAGGATCGACTCCGCGATCGCGCGTGTCCTCGACCACGGCGCCTTCATCATGGGACCGGAGATCGCCGAACTCGAGCGCCGGCTTTCGGCCTTCGGCGGGACGAAGCACACGCTCTCCTGCGCCTCCGGCACTGACGCGCTGGCCCTGCCTTTGATGGCTTGGGGCATCCGCCCGGGCGATGCGGTGTTCTGCCCGAGCTTCACCTTCGCCGCGACGGCCGAAGTCGTCGCCTGGCTCGGGGCGACCCCGGTCTTCGTCGACGTCGACGAGGCCACCTTCAACATCGATCCGGACAGTCTTCGCGCCGCGATCCTGGAGACGCAGGCTGCTGGGCTTCTCGTTCCGAAGGTCGTCATCGCCGTCGATCTCTTCGGGCAGTCGGCCGACTATCCTGCTCTGCGCGCGCTGTGCGACAGTTTCGGGCTCAAACTGATCTCCGATGCCGCGCAGGGCTTCGGATCGACCCTTCATGCCAAGATGAGCAGCGCCTACGCCGACGTCGTGGCGACGAGCTTCTTTCCGGCCAAACCGCTGGGCTGCTACGGCGATGGCGGCGCGATCCAGACGGACGACGACGCGCTTCACGCGATCATGGATTCGTTGCGGATCCACGGCAAGGGCGAGGATCGCTACGACAACGTGCGGATCGGCATGAACGCGCGCATGGACACGATCCAGGCTGCAATCCTCTTGGAGAAGCTCACGATCTTTCCGGCCGAGATCGAAGCGCGCAATGTCGTGGCGGAACGCTATCGTGAGGGCCTTGCCGGCGTGGCGACGCCGCAGACGATTGCAAGCGGCGCGGTGTCGACCTGGGCACAATACACTATCCGCGTCCCGCCCGAGCAACGCGATGCGCTGGTGGCGGCACTGAAGGACGAGGGGGTTCCGACCGCCATCTACTACCCGAAGCCGCTGCACCGGCAGACTGCCTACCGGCATTTCCCGCTCGCCGGCAACGGTCTCCCGGTCTCGGACCTTCTGGCCGCGGAGGTGATCAGCCTGCCGATGCACCCCTATCTCGAACCGGAGACGCAGGACCGCATCATCGCGGCCGTCGTCTCCTGTCTTGCGCGGCTGAACGGTTCGCCGGCCGCGCATGCGCTGCAACCAGCCCCCTGAGCTCAAGATGTATGGTTCATCCTTCACATGAGTGCAGGCCCGGCATCGGCTTCCCATCAACGACATAAGGCCAGACCTTGAATCAGAAGCTCAGGATCGGCGTCGTCGGCTGCGGCTCCATGGGCGCGAACCACGCGCGCATCGCACGAGATCTTCCGGGCGCCTCGCTCGTCGGCGTCGTCGACCATCATGCCGAGAAGAGCGCGGCGGTGGCCGAGCGTTCGGGTACTGCGGCCTTCGAGACCGTGGACGCGCTGCTCGATGCCGGGATCGACGCCGCCATCGTCGCGACGCCGACCATCCACCATCACGCCGTCGCGTCACGGCTCCTGAACGCGGGCGTTCACGTGCTTCTGGAGAAGCCGATCGCCAGCACGGTAGAAGAGGCTCGCGACCTCGTCGAGACGGCGGAGCGCTGCGCCCGGCGCCTCGCGATCGGCCATGTCGAGCGCTACAATCCGGCTGTCATGGCGCTGAAGCAGGCGGTCAAGGGCAAAGACATCCGGCAGATTTCCATCGTGCGGGCGGGACCTTTCCCGGCCCGAATCGGCGATGTCGGCATCGTCCTCGACCTTGGTGTCCACGACATCGATCTGGTACGCTGGCTGGCGGAAGCCGAGATCGCCAAGACCGCA
Organism: Rhizobiaceae bacterium; assembly: GCA_014380965.1. Lineage (GTDB taxonomy): Bacteria > Pseudomonadota > Alphaproteobacteria > Rhizobiales > Rhizobiaceae > Plantimonas. Next base: position 4,365 of record JACMIV010000002.1, read on the forward strand.
TCCCTGACCGCGCGCACGCTCGGGGCCCACGAGGACCAGGCCTTCCTGCAATTCAGGATGACGACGGGCGCGCTCGCGGCGATCGGCACCAACTGGCTGACCCCGTTTCGTCGCCGGACCCTGGAAATCGCGACGACGGACCGTTTCTACGTCTGCGACATGCTGCTGCGCACGCTCGTCGAGCATTTCGACTACGGAACCGACGGCAGTTTCCGACAGCGGCCGCTCTTCGTGGCGCAGAGCGAGCCCTTGCGATCGGAACAGCTCGCCTTCCTCGCCGCGATTCGCGGGGAGGGGGAGGCTATCGTTTCGGGACAAGACGGTCTGCGCAGCCTCGAGGTCGCGCTCGGCTGTCTCGGGGGCGCGCCGATGTGACGACTGCGCGACAGTGGCCGGCGCGACTTCCGCAGAGTTACAGGCAAGAGATGCTGCAGTGCATGTTTCTCGAGGGTGGACACGCGCTTACCTTGATTCGCCGCTCTTCGGCGCGCCGTCTTGTGAGCGGGCGAGTGCTTCGATAAATGTCAATGACGGGCGGCTGCCGCGAGGCGCGGAAATCTTTCACGCAGAGCTGCCTTGGGTTGTCAGATGAAGCGTAAAGCCACCGGCGTCATTGTCTTTTGCCTGCTCCTGCTCGGCGCGATCGTCGCTGGCTATTGGGACATGCTGAACGCCGAGAAGCTGAGAGTCGTGAGGGATCGAACCTCGGACGCCGTGGGCGAAATCGCGGCGATCGTCCGGCCCGACAGGAGCGGACGCCCATCAGACGGGGCCGCCGACCCTGCATCGCCAGCCGCGCCGGATGTCTCGACCCCTTCTCCCGCAGCGTTACCGCCAGCGGGCGGCGAGCAGCCGGAGGCCGGGGAGCTGGAACCGCCGACCTTCGATATCCTGCGCGTCGAGCCGGATGGCTCCGCCCTCGTCGCTGGCCGCGCACCCGCCGGCGCGACGATCACCCTCTACGATGGGGAGAAGCCTGTCGCGAAAGAAAGCGCCAGCGGCGATGGCGAGTTCGTGATCGTGCTCGACCCCCCGCTGCCGGTCGGCGATCACGCTCTTCGCATCGGCGTCGAACTGCCCGACGGGCGGCTCATGACATCGGCGGAGACCGCCATCGTCAGCATTCCCGAGGCGGGCCGGGAGAAGGAGCTGCTTGCGATCGTCGAGGCGCCGGATCGAGGTTCGCGTCTCATCAGCGTGCCCAGCACCAGAACGGCGGCGCCTGATGGAGCGGTCCCGAACGACACGGAGGAGGCAACGGACGGCGATCTCCTGTTGCCTTCTCCCGCACCCGGCGAAAACCCCTCCGACAAGGGTCTCGGCGGGACTCCCGGCGCCGGATCGCTCCTCGCGCCGCTGGTAAATCCAGTCGACAAAGGAGTCGCTGCCGTTTCGTCGCAGGCTGCGCCCGTCGAGCCCCCGGCGTCTGCGCCCCCCTCCTCGACCGCTGCCGCGCCTGCAACGGACCGGCCCGCGAACTTCGCGGTCGAAGCGGTGGAGATCGAGGACGACAGAATCTTCGTCGCTGGACGGGCACCGGAGGACGCTTCGGTCCGCGTCTATGTCGACGACGACTTCCTTGGCGAGGGGAAGAGCGTGCGCGGTGATCGCTTTCTCGTGACGGCCCGGCGGTCGCTGGCGCCGGGCGGTCATAGCGTCCGCGCCGACGCACTCGGCCGGACGGGTGAGGTGTTCGCCCGCGTCGAGGTGCCGTTCGCCAAACCCGAAGGCCGCTCGATGTCGGCCATCGCGGCTCCGCCCGTGGACATGGCACCGCCCGCGGGCAACCCGAATTCGCAGACACAGGGGAGCAGCGGACCTTTGCGGAGCGGCGTGCCGATGGACCCGGGCTCCGGCGAGCGAGTTGGCGACAACGTCGAAGCCGCAGCAGCACCGGCAGCAAATACCGCCACAACTCCGCCGGAAGAGCCACCGCTGCCAGGTCTCGTAGACACGGCGGCCGTTTCCGGGCGCCCCCCGACGAACGGGCAGGATGCGTCGCCGCCGGATGGTCCTGCCGAAGGACCTGCTCGGAGTGCCGACCCGGACGCGCCGGCAGAATCCATGACGGCGGCTGTCGGGCAAACGACGGATCGCCCCACGGAGCAAAGTGTGGAGCCGGAAACCCGAACGGCCTCCGCCGCTGACCCCGCGCTTGTTCCGGAGTCGATGCAGACGACGGACGAGCCCGTGCAGACCGATCCAGTTTTTGCCCCGTTCAAGGCGGCAGCGCCGAACGTGGACGCCGTCCCGACCACGCGCCAGCCGCCGCTTGAAGCCGCCGCCAGCCGGGTGATCATCCGACGCGGGGACACGCTCTGGCGGATCTCGCGCGAAACCTACGGGCTCGGCCGCCGGTTCACGGTGATCTATCTCGCCAATGGCGATCAGATCCGCGACCCCGACCGCATCTATCCCGGCCAAGTCTTCCGCGTTCCCGACGACGGCGACGCCGAGGCGAAGGCCCGCGGCGGTGTCGCCAGCGGCGGGTGAGGCGAGGGCGCAGGCTGCATGCGCCTTACGCTTTCGTTCGCGTCGGGAAGTCTTTAGAAGGGCTCCAAACACCGGATCGACACTCCGATCCCAGGAATGGACCGCTTCCCTTGTCAGACGCCAGCGCCAAGACGGTCGACGCGAACGCGACCTTCTCGACCCTCCGTAATCTATGGCCTTACATGTGGCCGAGCGAACGCCCGGATCTTCGGGCGCGCGTCGTGTGGGCGACGTTCTATCTGGTGCTCGCCAAGCTCCTGACGGTCGCGGTTCCCTATTTCTACAAATGGGCGACGGACGCTCTCGACGGGACCAACAGCGCCGTAGAATGGCTGCCGCTCGTGCTGACGGGAGCGGTTACGCTCGTCGTCGCCTACAACGTCGCGCGCATCCTCACCGTGGCGCTGAACCAGCTCCGCGACGCCCTGTTCGCGCGGGTCGGGCAATATGCCGTCCGTCAGCTGGCCTTCCGCACCTTCACCCACATGCATCGCCTTTCGCTGCGCTTCCACCTGGAGCGGCGCACCGGGGGGCTGTCGCGCATCATCGAGCGCGGCACCAAGGGTATCGAGACGATCGTGCGATTCACGATTCTCAACACCATCCCGACGATCCTGGAATTCGCGCTGACGGCGGCGATCTTCGGCTTCGCCTACGGCGTCTCCTATCTTCTCGTCATCGCCGTGACGGTCTGGCTCTATTCGTGGTTCACCATCAAGGCCAGCGACTGGCGCATCACGATCCGCCAGGAGATGAACGATTCCGACAACGAGGCGAACACCAAGGCGATCGACTCGCTGCTGAATTTCGAAACGGTCAAGTATTTCGGCAACGAGGGCATGGAGGCGGACCGCTTCGACCGCTCGATGGCGCGCTACGAAAAGGCGGCGACCCAAACCTGGACCTCGCTCGGCTGGCTGAACGTCGGGCAGGGCGTCATCTTCGCCGTCGGCATGGGCGTCGCGATGGTGATGTCGGCGCTGGAGGTGCGGGCGGGCACGCAGACGCTCGGCGACTTCGTCTTCATCAACGCGATGCTGATGCAGCTCTCGATCCCGCTGAACTTCATCGGCTTCATCTACCGCGAAATCCGCCAGGGCCTTACCGACATGGAGCAGATGTTCACGCTCCTCGACGTCGAGGAGGAGGTGAAGGACCGGGATGGCGCGGGTGCGCTGAAAGTCACGCAAGGAGCCATCCGCTTCGAGGACGTGCGCTTCCACTACGACCCGGCGCGGGAAATCCTAAAAGGCATCACGTTCGAGGTGCCGCCCGGCAAGTCGGTCGCGATCGTCGGCCCCTCCGGCGCGGGCAAGTCGACGATCTCGCGGCTGCTCTTTCGCTTCTACGACCTCGCCTCCGGCCGCATCACCATCGACGGCCAGGACATCGCGGCAGTCACTCAGTCGAGCGTGCGTGCGGCGATCGGCATCGTCCCGCAGGACACGGTGCTGTTCAACGACACGATCGGCTACAATATC
>JACMIV010000027.1 GCA_014380965.1 Rhizobiaceae bacterium
CTCTGCACCGAGATAGATCATAAGATTACGGCAGGAAACTAAATCTATACGCGAGAATGGGGGATCGCCGAGCACGTCCTGAACGGTGACGACCACCGAGGAGCGCAGCGAGGGAAGCACACGGTATCCATGCTCTTCCTTCACGAAGAACCGGGCCAGCCGTTCCTGCGAAACATCCGCTCGGATGGTCTCTGGATAAAGCGCTTCTCGGGCGCATGCGACGGCGTCCGGATCGAGATCGGACGCGAAGACCTGAAGTCTGACGTCGCGCTTGGCGGCACCGATCGCTTCTTCGAAGATCATTGCGAGAGAGTAGGCCTCCTCACCCGAACTGCACGCCGGCACCCATAGGCGGATGGGCCTGTCCGGAGCGTGGTCACGAACGAGATCTGGCAGGAGCCTCTCAGCCAGGAAGTCGAAGACCTTCGGATCGCGAAAGAAGCTGGTGACGTTGATGAGGAGGTCCTTGGCGAGGAGTTCGAGTTCGGACGGATCGCGTTGCAGGACGGAAAGATAGCGACCGGCATCGTCATGTCCGACATCGGCCATCGCCATCCGACGTTCGATCCGGCGCTGTAGGGTTCCGGGCTTGTAGGGCGTGAAGTCGTAGCTGGTCCTCGAAGCGAGCAGCGCGATGATCTCGCCGAGCCGCGTTCCGACATCCTCCTTGGTAGACCTGTTCAGCGGCGCGGGCACGACTTGCCTGCGCTGTCGATGGACGATCACGTCCGCCATCTTCGCGACCGGGAGCACATGGTTCACGAGGCCGGTGGCGATGGCGCTTCTCGGCATCCCGTCATAGGCCGCCTCCTCGGGATCCTGCGCGATCACGATCCCGGATTGGCGGTGTATGGAACGAAGGCCCATGCTGCCGTCGGTGCCCGTCCCCGACAGCACGACGCACACGGTGCGAGCGCCGCAGTCTTCTGCCAGGGAATGCAGGAGGACGTCGAAGGGCATCCGGGCCCCCCGCGGTCCGCCCGCGTGGTTGGGTGGCGACGCAAGGTGGAGCGCCCCTCCCTTGACCGACAGAAAGCGTCCCGGGGGTATGACGACGAGGTGGTCCCGTTCGACGAGCATGCCCTCGGTCGCTTGCCGGACGGCCATCGAGGTGTGGGTGGCGAGGAGATCGACCATCAGACTGTCGTGCGTCGGATCGAGATGCTGGACGAGAATGAAGCTCATCCCCGTCTCTTTCGGCAAGGCGTCGAGAAACTGCGCGCAGGCCCCAAGCCCACCTGCCGACGCTCCGATGGCCACGATTGGAAAAACGGTTGAGTTTATCGTCCGGGGGGCCGGCCGCCCCCGCGGCGCGGACGGAAGCAACGTGGCCGGTCGAGTGCCTTTTGCCATGGCTCAAATGTCCCCGGATCATACCTACCAGGCAAGACATGCAGGCAACCACGATTCCATTCTCGCCCACGGACATACGGCCATTTCGCCAGGAGGCAAGAGCGCGAAGGGAATGGGAACGCCGGCGGCCGAGTGCGGGCAGCATTCGGTGGGGCGTAGGTAATTTCCGAGGGTGCCGATACGCCGTGGCGGACGTCTACAGTCGACGCGATGGCAGACATTGGACGCTGGCCAGGATGAGGCGGGCGCAGCCTTCCCCTCGACAGGAGCGCGTGAGATGGCGAACCAGATGCAGGCAGCCGTCGTGGAACGGTTCGGGCAACCGTTGGTGCTTCGGAGCTTTGCTTTGCCCTCGCCAGGACCGAGGCAAATCTTGGTAAGGACCGAGGCTTGTGGCGTCTGCCATACCGATCTTCATGCAGCACGCGGCGACTGGCCAGCGAAGCCGGCGCTGCCGTTCATTCCAGGCCACGAAGGCATCGGCCTCGTCGTCGAGGTCGGCGACGGCGTTTCGGCTGTCAAGAAAGGGGATCGTGTCGGTGTCCCCTGGCTCTATTCCGCCTGCGGCCACTGCGAGCACTGCCTGGCGGCTTGGGAGACGGTCTGCGCCAAGGCGGAATTCGGTGGCTATACCAAAAATGGCGGCTTTGCCGAATACATCCTCGCCGATCCCGACTATGTCGCCCACATTCCCCCCGGCCTGTCCGCCACCCTCGCCGCGCCGATCATCTGCGCGGGCGTGACGACCTACAAGGGCATCAAGGAGACCGGCGCACGGCCCGGCGAATGGATCGCGATCTCCGGTGTCGGCGGGCTCGGGCACCTTGCGATCCAGTATGCGAAGGCCATGGGTCTCAAGGTCTGCGCTGTCGATATCGACGATGGCAAGCTCGCCCATGCGACGCGCCTCGGCGCCGAGGCGGTCGTGAATGCCAATGACGGCGACCCTGCCGCTGCGGTGAAGACGCTGACCGGAGGCGGCGCGCATGGCGTCCTCATCACGGCACCGTCGCTCCCCGCTTTCCAGCAAGGGGTCGGCATGACCCGCAAGCGCGGCACGTGCGTCCTCGTCGGCCTGCCCCCGGGCGAGTTTCCAGTGCCGCTCTTCGGCGTCGTCGCGGACTGCATCACCATCCGCGGCTCGTTCGTCGGGACACGCTCCGACATGGCCGAGGCGCTCGCCTTCGCCGCAGACGGGAGGGTCAAGGCCGATATCGAACTGCAACCGCTGTCGGCCATCAACGACGTCTTCGACCGGCTCGGTCGCGGTGACGTGGCCTCGCGGGTCGTCATCGACTTCGGGGCGGGCTAAGCCATCGCACGGGACGCCGCATGATCTTCGACCTGATCAGAAGAACCCGCCTTGACGGTTCGCCCTGGAACAGCGCGCATCCGATCCGCGAGGAACTCTTCAGCGTCGAGCGGCTGGAGCAGCACGCACAGACGCTTGCCGTCGAACAGCGGATCGCCTTCGCGCCACGTCGGGTGCCGCCGCTCGCGTCGCGGCTGCGCGACAACGCCGCCGTGCTTCTGGCCGCCTATCGGTCCAGCGCCGCGACGCTGGAGGCGAGCCAGGACATCGCGCCAGCGGCGGAATGGCTGCTGGACAATTACCATGTCGTCGAACAGCAGATCCACGAGATCCGCGACGACCTGCCGCCCAGCTACTATCGCCAGCTTCCCAAGCTCGAAGTTGGCCCCTTCGCCGGCTATCCACGCGTCTTCGGTATCGCCTGGGCGTTCGTCGCGCATACGGACAGCCATTTCGAGCCCGAAATGCTCCGCCGCTTCGTCGCCGCCTATCAGCGCGTCGAAGTCCTGACGATCGGCGAATTGTGGGCGATTGCCATCACGCTCCGGATCGTGCTCGTCGAAAACCTTCGCCGGCTGGCGCTGCAGATCGTCGAGGCCCACGCCGACCGCGAAGCGGGAGACGTCTTTGCCGACCGGTTGCTGGGTGCGGGCGGCCGGACGCCGGAATCCGTCGCCATTGTCCTTGGCGGCTTCGACATGGAGCCCCTTTCGGAACTGACGGCCGGGCAACTGGCAAAACGTCTGCGCGACAGGGACCCTGAAGTAACGCCGGCGCAAGGCTGGCTCGAAAACCACCTGCAACGGCGCGAGATGTCGATCGAGACGATCGTGCACAGCGCTCAGCAGCGCCAGGGCGCCTCCAACGTCTCCGTGCGCAACGTCATCACCTCGATGCGCGCCATCTCCGACACGGACTGGGCCGACTGGTTCGAGAGCGTCAGCACCGTCGACGTCGAACTCCGGCGCGACGCGACGTTCGCGACGATGGATTTCCCGACGCGCAACCTCTACCGCAGCGCCATCGAGGAACTCGCCCGCGGATCGGCGCTAGGGGAGCGGGAAATAGCCCGCCGAGCCGTCGCGGCAGCGGTAGTCGTCAACGGCGACGCGGGCTCCGACGATGCGAGGGTCAAAGACCCGGGCTTCTATCTCGTCGGTCGGGGCCGACCGTCGTTCGAGCGCCGAATCGGATTTCGCCCTCGTTTGAGGACATGGCCAGCGAGGATCAGCGTCCGGCTCGGGATCGGCGGTTACGTCGGAACGTGCCTCGGCGTGGCGTTGATGATCCTTGCCGCAGCGCTTTCGGCGGTTTCCCGACCTGATCTCGGTGTGTGGACGAACCTCGTCCTCGCCACCGCAGGCTTCATCCCGGCTCTCGGCGCGGCGACGGCCCTGGTGAACCGGGCCGTCACCGCGATGTTCGGCGCGACGACGCTGCCCGGCCTCGAACTCGGCGACGGCGTCCCCCCGGAGCATCGCACCATTGTCGTGGTGCCGACACTTCTAACCGACGAGCACGAGGTGATCGCCCAGATCGAGCGGCTGGAGGTCCACCATCTCGCCAGCACCGGAGGCGCGCTCGGCTTCGCCTTGGTCTCCGACTGGATCGACGCCCCATCAGAGACGATCGAAGGCGATGCACGTCTGCTCAAGACGGCGACGGAGGGCATAGACCGGCTCAACCGTGCCTATCCGCAGCAGGATGGATGCCCGATCTTCTTCCTCCTGCACCGAGCCCGTCGCTTCAACGAAAGCGAGGCCCTGTGGATGGGCTGGGAGCGCAAGCGCGGCAAGCTGCACGAGTTGAACCGCCTTTTGCGCGGGGCACACGACACGTCGTTCCTCGACGTGCCGTCAAACCTGCCCTCGGACGTGCGCTACGTCGTGACCCTCGACAGCGATACGCGCCTACCGAGGGACGCGGTGCGCCGGCTGGTGGGCAAGATGGCCCACCCGCTGAACCGGCCGCGTTTCGATCCCGTCGCAGGACGCGTCGTCGATGGCAATGCCATCCTCCAGCCTCGAGTGACCCCCTCCTTGCCGGTCGGCCGCGAGGGGTCCTTCTACCAGCGCGTCTATTCCAGCCCTGGCAGCATCGACGTCTACGCAGCAGCGGTCTCCGACGTCTATCAGGACCTCTTCGGCGAGGGCTCCTTTACCGGCAAGGGCATTTACGACATCGACGTCTTCGAGGCGGCGATGAAGGACCGGGTGCCCGACAATTCCCTTCTCAGCCACGACCTCTTCGAAGGAAGTTTCGCGCGAGCCGCCCTCGTCTCGGACATCGAGGTCGTCGAGGAGTTTCCCGCCCGCCACGACGTCGCCGCCAAACGCCACCACCGCTGGGCGCGGGGAGACTGGCAGTTGCTGCCCTGGATCGTCGGTCGGATGACAGGAAGCGGACTTCCCTCGATCGGCCGCTGGAAGATGATCGACAATATCCGGCGCACGCTCGCGAGCCCGCTCGCCTTCCTCGCCTTCGTCCTCGGCTGGGCGCTGCTCACCCCGATGCCGGCCATCGTCTGGACGGGCCTTCTGATGGCAGCGACCGCCCTTCCCTCCTTCATCCCGATCGCCTTCGCGATCCTACCTCCGCGCAGCGGCATCACGGCCTCGAGCCACCTTCGCGCGCTCCTGCGCGATCTCGGCGTCGCCTTTTCCCAGACGGCTCTCAACCTGGCCTTCGTGGCATCGGAAGCATGGTTGATGGGCGACGCTATCGTCCGGACGCTTCTGCGCCTCGTCGTGACGCGGCGACACCTCCTCGAATGGACGACCGCCGCTGCCTCCAAGACCAGCCCCCGTCTCGATGCCGGCGGCTTCTATCGCACGATGGCTGGCGGCGTCGCCCTCGCGCTCCTTGCCGGCCTGACCGTCCTTCTCGCCGCGCCGGAGACCCTCACCGTCGCCACCCCTCTCCTCCTCGCATGGCTGGCAGCGCCCGCGATCGCCCTCTGGATCAGCCGCTCGCCCTCCTCCTCCACCATGCTTCGCGTCTCCGACGACGAGACGCGTGCCCTAAGGCAGATTGCGCGGCAGACGTTCCGCTTCTTCGAAACCTTCGTGACGGCCGACGAGAACCATCTCCCGCCGGACAACTTTCAGGACGATCCCAAGCCCGCCATCGCGCACCGGACGTCGCCGACCAACATCGGCCTCTATCTGCTGTCGATGGTTGCCGCCCGCGACTTCGGATGGATCGGCCTCCTCCAGACGATCGAGCGGCTCGAGGCGACGCTCGCGACGATGGGCAAACTGCAGCGCCATCGCGGCCATTTCCTCAACTGGTACGAGACGCGCGACCTTCGCGTGCTGGAGCCGGCCTACGTCTCCGCGGTCGACAGCGGCAATCTCGCGGGCCACCTGATCGCCTTGACCGGCGCCTGCCGGAACTGGGCCGCGACACCGGAGGCAGGGCCAGAACTCTTCGACGGGATAGCCGACGATCTCGCTCTCGTCCGCGCTGCCCTGGCGGCGATGCACGATCGCGATGCGCCGTCCCGGCGCTCGCTCGCCATTGTCTTCGACGAGATCGAGGCGGCGCTGACGGATCGCGTGGGGCACCCCGTCGCGGCGCGGCTCGCCGTCCTGAAGACTCTCGCCGCGAGGGCATCGGCCTTCCTTGCCGCGCCCGAGGACGGCGCCTTCTCCGCCGACGTCGCCTTCTGGACGGCCGCGATCGAGATGGCGGTGGCCACCCATATCCGGGACGGCCTGCATATTGCCGACGCCCCGAGGAGCGTCCGGCACAGGCTGGAGGCCATCGCCAAGACCGCCGAGGACATGGCGCTCGCGATGGACTTCGCCTTCCTGCTCGATCCCGACCGCAAGCTCCTGTCGATCGGCTATTCCGTCGGCGACGGACGCCTCGACCGCAACTGCTACGATCTCCTCGCCTCGGAAGCCCGGCTCGCCAGCCTCTTCGCCATCGCCAAGGGCGATGTGCCGGTCAAGCACTGGTTCCGGCTCGGCCGCACTGCGACTCCGATGGGCAAAGGCGCCGCCCTGATCTCCTGGTCGGGCTCGATGTTCGAATATCTGATGCCGTCCCTCGTGATGCGGGCGCCCGCGGGCAGCCTCCTCGAAGAGACCAACCGCCTCGTCGTCGCACGACAGCAGGAATATGGCCGAACGCTAGGAACGCCCTGGGGCATCTCGGAATCAGCTTTCAACGCCCGCGACCTCGAATTCACCTACCAGTATTCCAACTTCGGCGTGCCGGGACTCGGCCTGAAGCGTGGCCTGTCCGAGGATGCGGTCATCGCGCCCTATGCGAGCGGGCTCGCGACCATGGTCGATCCGCGCAGCGCGCTGAAGAACTACGGACGCATGGCCTCGCTCGGGGCAAGGGGGCCGCACGGCTTCTACGAGGCGCTGGACTTCACGCCGTCGCGGCTTCCGGCCGACGGTCAGGCGGCGATCGTTCGCACCGTCATGGCGCATCATCAGGGCATGACGGTCGTCGCCATCGCCAACACTCTGCAGGGCGGACGGATGCGCGAACGCTTCCATGCCCATCCCCTCGTCCAGGCAAGCGAACTCCTGCTTCAAGAGCGCACGCCGCGCGACGTCGCCATCGCCCATCCCCGTGCCGAGGAGGTCAAGGCCGCCGCCCCGAGCCTCGAGCCGGAAACGCCGGCCGCTCGGCTCCTCGGCCTGCCGACCGAGATGTCGCCGGTCACGCACCTCCTCTCCAACGGTAGCTATGCCGTGATGCTGACCTCGGCAGGTTCCGGCTACAGCCGATGCGACGACCTCGCCGTGTCGCGCTGGCGCGAGGACGCGTGCCGCGACGACTGGGGCTCTTTCGTCTTCTTTCGCGAGGTCGGAACGGACAAGGTCTGGTCCGCCGGCTATCAGCCCACTGGCGCTGCACCCGACCGATACGACGTGACATTTTCTGAGGATCGCGCCGTCTTCGTGCGCCATGACGGAACGACGATCACGACCACGGAGGTCATCGTCTCGGCGGAGGACAATGCCGAGGTCCGGCGTGTATCGTTGACCAATGTTGGCGCGAAAGCCTGCCGGGTCGATCTCACCTCCTACCTCGAGGTCGTTCTGGCGACGGCGGCAGCCGACGCCGCCCATCCGGCCTTCTCCAAGATGTTCGTCGAGACCGAGTACCTCGCCGATCGCGGTGCGATTGTCGCGACGAGGCGGCGTCGTTCGCCGGGCGAGCCTTCGGTCTTCGCGGCGCATCTCTCGGTCGTCGAGGGAGAGGCCATCGGGGAGATCGAGGTCGAGACCGACCGGGCCCGCTTCATCGGTCGGGGTCGTGGCATACGCGACGCCGCAGCGATCTTCGACGATGGTCCCTTGTCGAACACTGTCGGGACCGTGCTCGACCCGGTCTTCTCGATCCGCAGGCGAATCGAGATAAAAGCCGGGCAAACCGTCCGCGTTGCCTTCTGGACCATGATCGCCCCGACCCGCGACGCCCTGATCGACCTCATCGACAAGCATCAGGACCAGACCGCCTTCGACCGGGCGACGACACTCGCCTGGACGCAGGCTCAGGTCCAACTCCGCCATCTCGACATGAAGACCGACGAGGCCGGCGACTTCCAGCGCCTCGCCGCCCATGTCGTCTACGCCGATCCGCGGCTGCGCCCGTCTTCGAAAGCCATCGCCCGCGGCACTGGGCCCCAGTCGGGGCTCTGGCCGCACGGCATCTCCGGCGACATCCCGATCGTCCTCATCCGAATCGACGACGTCGAGGACATGGCGGCCATCACGCAAGTGCTGCGCGCCCATGAATACTGGCGCATGAAGCAATTGTCCGTCGATCTCGTCATCCTCAACGAACGCGCCTCGTCCTATGTCCAGGATCTCCAGATCGCGATCCAGACCGCGCTGCGCTCAAGCCAGTCACGTCCGCGCTACGGCAAGGCGCTGGCCCGCGGCGAGGTCTTCGCGCTGCGCTCGGACCTGATGACCCCGGAAGCCCGCGACCTCCTCGCCGCAGTCGCGCGTGTCGTCCTCGTCGCCCGCCGCGGCGGCATCGCAGAGCATCTGGATCGCAGGTACGAGCTGCCGTACGAAGCGGCGCAGAGCCCCGTCCGCGCCTCGGCGCCCACGCGCCTGCCTCAGCCCGCCGACCTCGAGTTCTTCAACGGCACCGGCGGCTTCGCGAGGGACGGAAAGGAATACGTCGTCATCCTCGACGGGAACCGCACGACACCTGCGCCTTGGATCAACGTCATCGCCAATGCTGGCTTCGGCTTCCAGGTCTCGGCAACGGGCGCTGGCTACACCTGGGCCGAGAACAGCCGCGAGCGGCAGATCACGCCCTGGTCCAACGACCCCGTCACCGACCCCTCCGCCGAAGCCTTCTTTGTCCGCGACGAAGATACGGGCGAAATCTTCGGGCCGACCGCACAGCCGGTGCGGGACGCCGGCACCTATGTCGTCCGGCATGGTTTCGGCCATTCCACCTTCCAGCACACCGCGTCCGGCATCGCCATGACGCTCTGGCAGTTCGTCCCGCTCGGCGACCCCGTCAAGATCTCGCGGCTGACACTCACGAACACTTCCGGCTCGACCCGGCGGCTTTCGGTGACGGCGTATGTGGAATGGGTTCTGGGCACCCAGCGCGGCGCATCGGCGCCGACGATCGTCACCGAGATGGATCCGTCGACAGGGGCGATGTTCGCATCCAACCCCTGGAATTCGGGGTTCGGCCCGCGTGTCGCCTTCCTCGATCTCGACGGACGCCAGAGCGCCATGACAGGCGACCGGCGAGAGTTCCTCGGCCGCAACGGCCGCCTCGCCGCCCCTTCGGCCCTCCAGCATTCGAAACCGCTTTCCGGGCGCACGGGCGCCGGCCTCGATCCCTGCGCCGCGATGCAGACGACCGTGACGCTCGCGCCGGGCGGCTCCGCGGAGGTCGCCGTCTTCCTCGGAGAATGCGCCTCGGCGGAGGCAGCCAGCGCGCTCGTCGCCCGCTACCGCGCCGCCGATCTCGACGCCGTCTTCTCCGAGGTC
>JACMIV010000028.1 GCA_014380965.1 Rhizobiaceae bacterium
ACCGGCAGACCGGGCAGTGGTCGGGAAAGGGATAGCGCTCGGCTTCCGCCGGCCGCTTGTCGATGACGACGTCGAGCACTTGCGGGATGACGTCGCCGGCACGCTGGATGAGCACGGTGTCCCCGATGCGGATGTCGCGCCCTTCGCGGATCGGCGCACCGTCCGAGTCGCGGCCGGCGATATAGTCCTCGTTGTGAAGCGTGACGTTGGAAACGACGACGCCGCCGACGGTGACCGGCGTCAGCCGCGCCAGCGGCGCAAGCTTGCCGGTGCGGCCGACATTGATGTCGATCCCCTCTACCACCGTCGTCGCCTTCTCCGCGGAAAACTTATGGGCGATCGCCCAGCGCGGCGAACGGGACACGAAGCCGAGCCGCTTCTGCAGGTCGAGATCGTCCACCTTGTAGACGACGCCGTCGATGTCGTAGCCGAGCCCGGCCCGTCGCCCCTCGATCGCGTGGTAGTGCGCGATCAGACCCTCGACCGACGAAAAACGCTGCATCAGCGGGGCCTCGCCGGCCAAACGCGGCTGGAGACTGGTGGCAAATCCCATGCGTCCCAGCGCCTCGACGACCTCGGTCTGCGTGCCCGCGGGCAGATCGCTCGCCTCCCCCCAGGTGTAGGCGAAGAAGCGCAAGGGCCGAGATCGTGTGATCTCCGGATTCTTCTGGCGCAGCGAGCCTGCAGCGGCATTGCGTGGATTGGCGAACTGCCGGACCTTCGCACGACCGTCTTCGGGCTCTTCGCCAGCCTCGACGTCAACCTCCGCCGTCTCCTCCAGCTCGGCCTCGTCCGTTCCGCCGCCGCCGCTCTGCGGGCCGCCCGACAACCGCTCGTTCAAAGCCAGGAAATCGGCATGGGTCATGTAGACCTCGCCGCGCACCTCGAAGACGGCCGGACGGGTCGAGGCGAGGCGGTGAGGAATATCGTCGATGGTCAGCGCATTGGCGGTCACATCTTCGCCCACCGCGCCGTCACCGCGGGTCGCCGCCGAAACCAGACGGCCTTCCTCGTAGCGCAGCGAGAGCGACAGACCGTCGATCTTCGGCTCGGCGGCAATGGCGAGCGGCGCGGCATCGCCGAGACCAAGGAAGCGGCGGACACGCTTTGCGAAATCGGCGACGTCCTCCTCGGTGAAGGCATTGTCGAGCGAGAGCATCGGCACTGCGTGTCGGATCTTGCGGAACCGGACCGAGGGCGCCGAGCCGACCTTGCGCGAGGGCGAATCCTCGCGCACGAAATCGGGGAAGCGTCGCTCGATCTCCAGGTTGCGCCGCCGCAGCGCGTCGTAGGCGGCGTCGCTCACCGTCGGCGCGTCGTCCGCATAATAGCGCCGGTCGTGCCCGCCGATCTCGTCGGCAAGACGGGCAAGCTCGCCGGCAGCCTCTTCTGGCGTCAACACATCGACGGATCGTTCGGTTTTCATCGCTTCTCGCCGTGGTCCCTGCGGGCGCCCTCTCCGGTCGCCGGATCATGGCAGGACATCAAGCGTCGGATCGCAGGAAGGTCAAGGACAAGGCGGCGGGGCCGGACAAAGCGTCGTCAACCCGTGCCGATCAGCCGCGACGCCGCCGCGCGCGCTTCGTCCGTCACGCTCTCGCCGGCCAGCATCCGCGCGATTTCCTCCGTCCGTCCCGCCCCGTCGATCGCCTCGACGCGCGTCGCGAGACGCTCGTCGTCGGCCCGCTGCTGCGCCTTGGAGATGAGGAGATGCGTCTTCGCCCGCGCCGCGACCTGGGGTGCATGCGTGACGGAGAGAACCTGGACGCGGGTTGCGAGCCGCGCGAGACGCCGCCCGATCGCATCCGCCACGGCGCCGCCGACGCCGGTGTCGATCTCGTCGAAGACGAGCGTCGGCGCCGAACCCTTGTCGGCGAGCGCCACCTTCAGCGCGAGCAGGAAGCGCGACAGCTCGCCGCCCGAGGCGACCTTCATCATCGGGCCGGCGCGCGTGCCGGGATTGGTGCGGACCCAGAATTCGACCGTGTCGATGCCGGATGCCGCCGGACTCGCCGCATCGCTCGACATCTCCGCGAGAAAAGCGGCCCGTTCGAGCTTCATGTCGGGCAATTCGGCCATGACGGCGGCTTCGAGCAGGCGCGCCGCCAGGATACGCTTGGCCGAGAGGTCGGCCGCTACCCTATCGAGCCGGGCCCTGTGCTCCTTGGCCTCGGCCTCGAGCGCGGCGAGGCGTTCCTCCCCGGCGTCGAGATCGGCGAGGTCGCCGATCATCCGCGCGACGAGCTCGGGCAAAGCGTCGACGGGCCGCGAATACTTCCGCCCCGCAGCGCGCAGCGCGAAGAGCCGCTCCTCCGTCTCCTCCAGCGCGCGCGGATCGAACTCGAGCCCGCGCAGCGCCGACTGCAGACTCATCTGCGCGTCGGACAGCGCGTCGAGCGCCGTGTCCAGGCGCTCGATCGTCTCGTCCAGAAGGCCCGGAAGCTCGTCCTTCTTGCGCTCCAGCCGCTTCAGAAGGCCGGCAAGGCCGGGGATAGGCGAGGCATGGCCGGAGAGCTCGTCATGGGCCTCGGAAACGTCGGTCGCGATCTTCTCGGACTTCATCATGACCTGGCGGCTGGAGGCGAGTTCCTCCTCCTCGCCGGCGATGGGAGCAAGCTCCGACAGTTCCTCCACCGAGGAGCGGAGATAATCCGCCTCGCGGGCGGCCGCTTCCACCTTGGCGCGGTGACGCACGAGCTCGGTCTCGGCCCGCTTCCAGTCGCCGTGCGCCCGCGCGACCGCTTCGGCCTCGGTGCGAAGGCCGCCATACTCGTCGAGGAGACGCCGATGCGCCTCGGGATCGACAAGCGCCCGGTCATCGTGCTGGCCGTGAATTTCGACGAGCCCCGCGCCGATCTCGCGCATCAGGCCGACGCTCGACGGTCGGTCGTTGATGAAGACGCGGCTTCGCCCGTCCGCGTTCTGGATGCGCCGGAGGATGAGGTCGCCGTCATCGTCGAAGCCGTTGTCGACAAGGAGTCTCCGCGCCGGATGCGCGGCCGGCAGATCGAAGACTGCCACGATCTCGCCCTGCTTGGCGCCGTGCCGCACCAGCCCGCCGTCCCCGCGCCCGCCGAGCGCCAGCGAGAGCGCGTCCAAGAGGATGGACTTACCCGCGCCGGTTTCGCCGGTCAGCACCGACAGTCCTTCGCCAAGCGGAAGATCGAGGCGCTCGATCAGGACGATATCGCGGATCGAAAGGTGAACGAGCATGGCCGACTGTCGCTAATCCCTGTCCGGCCGAAAGGCAACCGGCGAGACGGAAGATAGGCGCTCGATACAGGATGCGAGAAGCGTCATCGAGGATCGCGTCCCGGTAAGGCGCCCGGAATGACGACTGCCGCCGCCACCGTCGTCGGCGCAACCGCCGCGGTTGTCGCTTGGATGCGCTCGGAAGCGAAAGCAGACGACGCAGGGCCAGCAGCGCCACCGGGGAGGACCGGCCACCCCGGCCGAGGCGACGGCCTCGCCCTCGAAACGGAGTGATGATGATGAGAATAATTCCACCCGGCGTCACGCCTGAGGTCAGAAAGATCCGGAGAGGCCGGCAAGTCTTCCTTCGGGTCTCATTTCTAATTTAGGCGAAAGGGAGGTCGGGGGAAGCAGTCCAACCTCCACTCCTAGCCGGTCGATTGTTTCCGCTCTCACTCAAAGCCCTCGGCAATCGGGAAACTCAGCCCTCGCCGCCGGTGATCGCCTTCGTCGCGTTGGCGAACCAGGACGTGCCGGAGCCGGCGCGCGGCTCGAGGCCCTTCGACTGGAGCAGCGCGTAGGAGTCCTTGTACCACTCGGATTCGGGGAAGTTCTGGCCGAGCACCGAGGCCGAGGCCTGAGCTTCCTGGACGAGGCCCATCGCGTAATAGGCCTCCGTCAGACGCGCGAGCGCCTCCTCGACATGGCGGGTGTTCGGGAAGGCCTCGACGACGCGCTTGAAGCGATTGATGGAGGCGATGTATTCGCGGCGCTCCAGATAGTAGCGCCCGACCTGCATTTCCTTGCCGGCAAGTTGGTCGCGCGAGATACGAATCTTGGCGCGCGCATCCTCGGCATATTCCGAGTCCGGGTAGCGGTCGACGACCTCCTGCATCGCGGCGGCGGCGCGGGACGTCTCCTTCTGGTCGCGCGTCACGTCGGGAATCTGGCGATAGTAGGCGAGACCGATGATGTACTGCGCGTAGGGCGCCTCGTCGGTGCCGGGATAGGTGTTGAGATACCGGCGCGAGGAGGTGACCGCGTCCTCATACTGGCCTGCGCGATAGCTCGTGAAGGCGCGCATCACCAGCGCCTTGCGGGCCCATTCCGAATAGGGATGCTGACGATCGATCGCCTCGAACTTCGCGGCGGCTTCGCCGAGGCGGCCACCCTCGAGATTGGCGAGACCCTGGTTGTAGAGAACGTCGGCGGGCTCGGTCTGCGCGGCGAGCGCCAGCACGTCCACCTCCTCCTCGTCGCCGCCGAAGAGGCAGCCGGACAGGACGAAGGGCGCGGCGGACAGGAGGATGACGGCCGACAGCCGTGCCACAGTCGATCTTGCTCGCGACGGCGACGTGATACGCATCAAACGGGTTCCCCTCGACATATTTCCCCGGCCTTGCGCTGTTTAGACCGGCGGCAAGGGTCAAGCAATGCGTGAGGCGGTTTCAACCCGCCTTTTTTAAGGCGCGCTACGGCAAAAGCCTTGCTTTCGCGGCGATTCGGCCAAGACATCGCCTCGCGAAACACCGCCGCTCACAGTCGTTGCGGCGACGTTGCTTGACGGCAACGACTTTTCAGGGAAGACTGGAGTGTATAAAGCCGCCGGTTGGCAGGCCCCGGCGTCGCGGCCGATCTGCCGAAGGCCAACACGCCCGGCTCAAGCCTTTCGCAGGCTCGCCGCCAAGCTGCCTCCGGGCCCTTCGACCGATCAGAGCGCTTGCGGGCCGTAGGCGGGAGCCGCGACAGCCTTGGCGATCAGCGGCGAATGCCGAACGATGTCGCGGCGGCGCGACGGCAGTTCGACGATCTCGTAGGCCGAGCGGTCCGCGAGGAGCGCCTGAAGCGCCATGGCGTTCAGTCTGTGGCCGCCACGATAGGAACGGTAGCAACCGAGGATGCGCGCGCCCGCAAGCGCCTGGTCGCCGATCGCGTCGAGCGCCTTGTGACGCACGAACTCGTCTTCGAAGCGAAGCCCGCCCGCGTTGATGACGCGGTCGTCGTCGCCGATCACCACCGAATTGTCGAGCGACGAGCCAAGCGCGTGGCCTGAAGCCCAGAGACGCTCGACGTCTTTCATGAAGCCGAAAGTTCGCGCGCGGGCGAGTTCGTCGCGGAAAAGCTGCGCCGAGAGTTCGCCTTCGAAGCGCTGGCGACCGATGGCCGGCGTCGGGAAGTCGATCTCGATCTCGAAGCGCGTACCGCTGTGCGGACGGTACTCGGCGTAACCGCTGCCGGCGTCGACGCGGACATCCTTCAGCACGCGGACGTAGCGGCGCTTGCTCGAAAGGCGGCGTATGCCTGCCTCCTCGATCGCGGAAACGAAGGCGGCCGAACAGCCATCCATGATCGGGATTTCACGCCCATCGATCTCGACGGCGACGTTGTCGATGCCCATGGCATAGAGCGCGGCCATCAAATGCTCGATGGTCGCCACATGGGCGCCACGAGGATCGCCGACGATGGTGGAAAGATCGGTCGCAGGTGCGTTCGAAGAGATGGCGCGGATCGACTGGGGCAAGCCTATGCGGTCGGTCAGGTGAAAGACGATGCCTGTGTCGGCCTCTGCCGGACGAAGAGCAAGCTGCACGAGAGTGCCGCTGTGGACGCCGACGCCTTGAAATTCGATTCGCGCGCCGATCGTCTGCTGGTACATGATCACGTCCGGAAGTCCTTTCCACCGACCCTCTGCGACGTCTCGCGGACCCAAACCGGATCTCTCCGATTGCGCCTGCCGATATGTCGCCGGTGACACTTCCGATCCCTGGCTCCGGCCTCCTCCCCAGGAAGACCGAAAGTTCGAAAGTCTCATGATTTCATAGCTCAAATTAGGTCGTGGGCTTCGTTCCGCCAAATCACGGATTCTTACCCCATGTTACCGCTGTCACAGTCTCGTCAAACAATAGTCTAACCAATTCAGTGACTTGCGAAAAAGCCCGCCGTCTTGCGACGGCGGGCTTGCGTGTCGTTATTGCAACGCCGTGCTCAGTTCGACTGGCGGCGAAGGAAGGCCGGAATTTCGAGCTGCTCGTCTTCGCTGATCGCACGCGGCTGCGCAGCGGGTCTAGCGGCCGACTCG
>JACMIV010000244.1 GCA_014380965.1 Rhizobiaceae bacterium
CGCCCGTCCGGCGCCGGCCGCTCGGGACGCCGCAGCCACAGCCGGCGGCGAGGTCCGCCCCCTCATCTCGAGATGCCGGCACTCGAGCCGTTCGCGGACAAGGAAATCGATTTCCACCGCTACGGCTTCCGGCGTCCTCGTCGCGTCGACGACGACGCAACGCTGGTCTTCGGCGGCCGCGATGGCGAGAAAGGCCTGCCGCCGCGCCTCGTGCGTCCCGATGGCCTCGCGTTCGAAGCGATCCACCGGGGCGCCGCCGCGTCGGCTGGACGCCCGCGCGAGCCCGGTGGCGGCAGGAATGTCGAGGACGATGGTGAGGTCGGGGCGGAGATCGCCAAGGGCCGCCGCCTCTAGGAAGTCGAGGAGACGCGGATCGACATGCGCAAGGCCCTGGTAGACGCGGGTGGAATCGTAGAAGCGGTCGCAAAGGACGATGCGTCCGGCGGCGAGTGCCGGCGCGATCACCGCGGCGATGTGATCGATGCGCGCCGCTTGGAACAGGATGGTTTCGATCTCAGGCCCGAGGACCTCGGCCGCGCCCGACAGGATGAGTTGGCGCACCGCGTCTGCGCCCTCGGAGCCGCCAGGCTCGCGCGTCGTGACGACTTCGTCCCCGCGGCGCCGCAAGCTCTCCGCCAGAAGCGCGATCTGCGTGGTCTTGCCGCTGCCCTCCCCGCCTTCGAAGGTGACGAAGAACCCGCTCAAGCCGGAGCCGCCCCCGCAGGCGCGGAACGCAGTACCGTTTCGGCCGTCATAGCGACTTTATCCAACCGAAGGCGAGCTCCTGCGCGGCATCGAGCGCCTGCGAGGCGAAGGTGCCCTCGACGACCTGACCTTCGGCGTAGAGATCGCGGGACACGCTCACCTTGTCGTCGATTCGGACCTCGATCTGCCCGACGCGCGCCCCCTCGGCGATCGGAGCGCGCAGCGGCCCTTCGTATCGCACATGCGCCGTCACGCTCATCGGGCGATCTTTCGGGATATAGGCGACGATCGGCTCGCGCGTGACGAGGCCGACTTCGCTCGCGACCCCGCCATAGACCGTCGCCCTGCCGACGGGGTTGCCTGCGGTGAAGAGCTCCTCGCGGCGAAAAGACGTGTTCGACCAATCGAGGAGGCGCTTGGCCTCCTCGGCCCGCTCCTTGACGCTCGCGAGGCCGCCCAGCGCGATGATGGTGATCCGGCCGCCCTTCTCCGTCACCCCGACGAGCGAATAGCCCGACTCTTCCGTAAAGCCCGTCCCCATTCCGGTGGCGCCGACGTCGAGGGCGAGAAGCGGGTTGCGGTTGCGCTGAAAGATGCCGTTCCATTCGAAATCGGGCTGCGCGTAGATCGTGTAGAACGCTCCGTGCGCCTCGCGGATGCGCCGTGCGAGAACGGTGAGGTCCCGTACGGTCACGAACTGGCCCTCCGCCGGAAGCCCGGTCGGGTTCACGAATGTCGAGTTCTTGAGGCCGAGCGAACGCGCCGTCTCGTTCATGATGCCGGCAAAAGTCGCCTCAGACCCTGCCATTCCCTCCGCGATGATGATCGCCGCATCGTTGGCGGCCTGCACGATCGTCCCCCGGATCAGCGCGTCGATCGGAACGAGCGACTTGATCTTCGCAAACATCGTCGACGTGCCCGACGGCGCCCCGCCCGTCCGCCAAGCGTATTCGCTGACGGGGAATTCCTGGCTCGGGGCGATCCGCCCCTCCTCGATCGCCGTGAAGACGACTTCCATCGTCATCAGCTTGGCAAGGGAGGCGGGCGGAAACGGCGTGTCGGCGTCCTTCTCGAATAGCACTGCCCCCGTCTCGCCGTCGACCACGATCGCCTGCCGCGCCTTGGTCTCCATGGGAGCCGCGGCGTCGGGCGCCTGTGCGATGGAAGAACCGGGCGCGCCGACGGCGACCGCAAAACTGAGAACGGCAGCAAGGATCACGCGGGTCGGCATCATCGATCGGGAACTCTGAGCGGCGGGAGGCACGCTCTTGATCTAGCAGAGAAACCGGCATCGGTCATCGCCGCGCGCGACGACACTTTCGCGACGTGCCGTGCAATTCCGAAACGAATGCCGTAGCTTTCAGATCAGTCCCTGAGGACGAAGGCGTCGGTCGCACCGAGCGACCAGACGACTTCCAGAAGGCGGTCGGCATCTGCGCCCGGCGCAAGATCGAGAGAGACCGACATCGAGCCCGGCACCTCCGGCGCACCGGCGTCGACGACGAGGCGCGCCTCGTCCGCAGCTGCGGCGCGGATGGCTTCGAGGAGGGTCCCCTCGGTAACGAGGCCGATCTCGATCCGC
>JACMIV010000245.1 GCA_014380965.1 Rhizobiaceae bacterium
GCGCCGAGGTCGCGCGGCATCCAGCGCCAGCGCTCCAGATTGGCGATCACCGAGGCGATTTCCTCCTCACGGCTTCGCCCATTCAGAACCCCGAGCGTCTGCGGTCCGACGACGCCGTCAGCGTTCAGTCCGGCTTCGGCCTGCGCCGCCTCCACGGCTTCGACGAGCGCGTCGTCGTAGACGTTTGGCTCGGCGTCGGCCGCAATTGAAACGCCGAGACGCGTGCGAAGCAGCGGCACGCGGTCGTCGGACTTGCCGGGCTTCAGCAGGTCGCCCTCGGGTACGATGATCCGCTCCGGCTCGCCCGGCAGCGCGCGGAGCCGCGCGAGCTCCGACTTCAGCGCCCGATAATCGCGATGCGACGGCTCGAAGCTGCGCAAGTCCGCTGCGATCGCGGTGGACCGCGACAGGCGCACCAGCGCCTCGCCGATATCGGGCCGCTCCGGTTCCAGCGTGATGAGCTTGCTGATGACGGTCGGCTGGATACGGCCGGAGGAGATGTGGGTGACGAAGCGCCCGACAGCGCGGCTGAATTCCACGTCCGCCTGGGCAAGGCGCTGGACATCGTCGGGATAGCTCGGCGCAAGATCCGGAGTGGGATAGGACGCGGGATCGAGCCCGTAGACGGACGCCTGGTCCATCATACTGCGCAACTCGACCATCTGCGGGCGCGCATTGCGGTCGGTCAGCCAAATCAGATCGAAATCGCGCGCTTCATAGGCATGCCGGACACCGTCGAGGACGATCGCCTCGATCGGATCGCCGGCGTCGGTCGCCTCCGCGAGCAGAGCGCCGACCGCCTTTTGCTGCGGCGACGGCAGGACAAAGCCCGGAGGAAAATCGTCGATGCGGGCGACGGCAGGCGCCGCCATCAGGGCGAGGGCAAAGACCAGGGCGACACTACGCAGCACGATCATCTTCGAGCCTCTCCGCTCCGCGGGCGAACAGCCCACACGCGCCATCCCCCTCAGGATGCGACAGGCTCGCTCGACGCGATCCCGTAGTCTTTGATCTTTCGATACAGCGTCGAGCGTCCAATCCCCAGGCGCCGCGCAACCTCGCTCATCCGTCCCCTGTAGTGACCGATCGCGAACCGAATGACCTCTTCTTCGAGCGCGCCGATCGGTCGCATTTCCCCGCGCTCGTCGAGAAGCCGAGCCACACCATAACGCGCGAAGAGCTGTCTGTCAGCGCGAGCGCCTGGGGCGATAACGCCTTCTCGCTGCGTCTGTTCCTGATCTGCAACACCCGCGTGTGGAGTCGGATGGAACGACATCCCGGCCGAGTGCCCGTCGGGCTCCTCGGAGATGCCCGAGCGGGTTGGGTGGAGCGATTCGGCATGGCTGCGTTCGGCGGGATCGTCGTCGACGATCGGGTCGTGAGTTGCCATGTCACCTTCCGCAACGAACAGCCGGCGTCGAAGACGTGAATCGCCGGGCGCACTGTCAATTGTCTACGGTTAAGATCGTCTTAGCGAGGAGGGCTCGCATTTCGCCGCTCCGCCGCATATTTGCAGCGGGAACGGCAGTGGGAGAGGATTCGTGGCGCAAGAGGCACGTCAAGCCAAGGAAGAAGGCATCGATCTCGGACCGCTTCCCCTCTGGGACCTCTCCGATCTCTATCCCGCCATGGATGCGCCGGAAGTGAAGCGCGACCTCGAACAGGGTGGGGCGAAGGCCGAGGCTTTCGAAACGCGCTACAAGGGGAACCTCAAGGCGATCTCCGAGGCGCCCGACGCCGGCGCCCAGCTCGCGGAAGCCGTCGCAGATTACGAACGCATCGAGGAGGGCCTCGGCCGGCTCGGCTCCTTTGCGGGCCTTGTCTACTCCACCGACACGTCCGATCCCGCCCGCACGAAATTCTACGGCGACCTGCAGGAGCGGCTGACGGATATCTCGACGCGCCTCCTGTTCTTCGGCCTCGAGCTCAATCGCCTGGACGATGCGGCGCTGGAAAAGGCGATGCAGACTCCGGCGCTCGCCCATTATCGGCCGTGGATCGAGGATCTCCGGCTGGAGCGCCCGTATCAGCTCGAGGACCGGATCGAGCAGCTCTTCCACGAGAAATACGTGACCGGGCGGGGCGCCTGGAACCGGCTCTTCGACGAGACAATGGCTGCCCTCAGGTTCCCCATCGAGGGTGAGGCGCTTTCGCTCGAGCCGACGCTCAATCGGCTGGTCGATCCCGACGAAGCAAAGCGCAGGCAAGCTGCCGAGGCGCTCGCCGCGACCTTCAAGGAGAACCTCCGTCTCTTCACGCACGTCACCAACGTGCTCGCCAAGGACAAGTCGATCTCCGACGAATGGCGCGGCTTCAAGGACGTCGCGGCGGCGCGGCATCTCTCGAACCGCGTCGAGCCGGAGGTGGTCGACGCGCTGGTCGCCGCGGTGCGCGCCGCCTATCCGCGCCTGTCGCACCGCTATTACGC
>JACMIV010000246.1 GCA_014380965.1 Rhizobiaceae bacterium
GCTGGACGGTGCCCTTGAAGTTGAAGTTTCCGACATAGGCGCGTGAGTTCATCTCGTACTTGCCGAGCTTCAGTATGTCGACGCCGCCGGAAATCTCCTCCCAGACGTTCTTCGCGCCGTCGAGGGAATCGCGGCTCTGGTCGACATAGCCGAGTTTCACCGTGTCGCCGATCTTGACCGAACCGGAATCGGGCTCCTCGGCGCCGGTGATCATCTTGAACAGCGTCGACTTGCCGGCGCCGTTCGGGCCGATGATGCCGACGATTCCGCCGGCGGGCAGCTTGAAGGAGAGGTTCTCGATGAGGACGCGGTCGCCGTAGCTCTTCGTCAGGTTCTCGACCTCGATCACCTTGTTGCCGAGACGTTCGCCGGCGGGGATCACGATCCGGCCGTCGGCGGGCTTGCGATTCTCCGCCGCCTCGACGAGGTCGGTGTATTTTTGGATACGCGCCTTGGACTTGGTCTGCCGGGCCTTGGCGCCCTGCTGGATCCATTCGCGCTCGCGGGCGATGGCGCGCGAACGGGCGTCGTCCTCGCGGCCTTCCTGCAGCATCCGCTTCTGCTTCTTCTCGAGATAGGCGGAATAATTGCCCTCGTAGGGCACGCCGCGGCCGCGGTCGAGCTCAAGGATCCAGCCGGTCACGTTGTCGAGGAAGTAGCGATCGTGCGTGACCATCAGGACGGAGCCGGCGTAGTCGCGCAGGTGCTTTTCGAGCCAGGCGATCGTCTCGGCGTCGAGATGGTTGGTCGGCTCGTCGAGGAGGAGGATCTCGGGCTTCGACAACAGCAGCTTGCAGAGCGCGACCCGCCGCTTCTCGCCGCCCGAGAGCGGCCCGACCTCGGCATCCTTTGGCGGGCAGCGCAGCGCTTCCATCGCCATCTCGACCTGCGGCTCGAGGTCCCAGAGGTTCTGCGCGTCGATCTCGTCCTGGAGACGGGCGCCCTCGTCCGCGGTTTCGTCAGAGTAGTTCATCATCAGTTCGTTGTAGCGGTCGAGGATCGCCTGCTTCTCGGAGACGCCGAGCATGACGTTCTCGAACACTGTCTTGGTCTCGTCGAGATGCGGCTCCTGCGCGAGATAGCCGACCTTGGCGCCCTCGGCGGCCCAGGCCTCGCCTGTGAAATCGGTGTCGACACCGGCCATGATCTTCAGAAGCGTCGACTTGCCCGAGCCGTTCGGGCCGAGGATGCCGATCTTGGCATCGGGATAGAAGGAGAGGTGGATGTCTTCCAGAACCTTCTTGGTCCCGTAGGCCTTCTTCAGGCCGGACATGTGATAGATGAACTGGCGTGCCATGGCGCGCGCGTCTCCAAAGTCGGATGGCGGGATTGGCGCTTGGGTTAAGCCATCTTCGCCCGATGAGCAACAAAGCCGGGCGGAAAAGAGCGGGTGGGGGTGACCGATCCAGATCCGTTAAGGACTGGAGCGTCAAGCGCCGATTTGGTGCGGTAGCGCAGACCGCCATCGAATTTGGAGAACCGTCATGGCAGCGCCATTCATGCTTGATCGGGAGCTGACTTTTCGCATCGAGGCTTTGGCTGAACGGCGCGAACTCTCATCAGACTGAATCATGCAGGAGGCCATCCGCGAATATGTCGAGCGGGAAGAAGCGCGCGAGAGCTTCAAACAGGAGGCCCTCCGTTCTTGGCAGGCTTTTCGAAACGATGGTCTTCATCTGACAGGTGAAGAGGTCGACGACTGGCTGAGCGCTTGGGGTAAGCCCGGCGAGACCGACATGCCCAAGTGCCACGACTGATTTTGACGGCCGGCGCAGCGTCCGGCCTGAACCGATGCCGCTAGTTTCTGGCCCGGGAAAATCCGGGCGCCGCCGAGCGCGCCAGCGAGGCGATCCGGCGGAGTTTCGAGCTTCTCGGCGAAAATCCGGGCATCGGGCGTCATATGCCCGGACAGCCGGATTTTGCGTGAATGTGTCATCTCCTTCGGAGGCAGCGGCTATGTCGCCGCCTACCGCTACGATCCTGAGACGGATACCGTCACCGTGCTCGCCTTTCGCCATCAAAAAGAGGCCGGCTTCCGGTGAGACATTTCAGGTCGTCTTGCGATGCGCCAAGACCTACTGCAACCCCGCCCCGTCGACGATCCCGGCATCGCATCCCCCGTCCGTCGCCGGAGCGGCCCGGATCAGGGCGCCGATGTCGCTCTCAGGCGTGATCTCGCCTTCGAGCCCGATCGTCAGCTCGCCGACGAGGCGCCGCTCCCCGTCGCGCGAGCAGGACATGCGTACACGCTCGCCCGCACCCGCGCCGAAGCCCGCGTCGAAGGCGGCTCGGATCTCGTCCTGCGTCACGGTATCGCCGATCCGTCCGGCAAAGAGCGTCCGCACCGGCGAGGCGTTGATCGCGGCCATCAGCTGGAGCGACTCGGCAAAGTATTCCTCGGCATCGCCGCCATAGCAGGTGCCGTGCTTGATCCATTCGTGCCGGTCGAGCGCCGACTGCGTCCCCGGCATGACCTCCTCCAGGGCGGCGCGGGTCTCGTCTGATATCCTTGGCGCCCCGATCTCGTCCCAGGTCTGCGAAGAGCCGTCGGCGCGACGGTCGGCATCCGAGACGGCCCCGCAATAGAAGGTGCCGTTCGGCTGCGGCCAGAGCCCGTGCAGCGCGAAGTTCGAGGCGTCGAAGCGGTCCTCGGTCTGGCTTTTGCATTCCGCCTTGTCCGACATGCGCTCGCAGAAGGCCGGCTGCCAGCTGATCGCGAGGAGGTTGTCGGTGGAGACCGGCACGTCGCCCGCCCCGCCTCCTCCGGCGACAGGCTGCGGCTCGGCGGGAGACGAGCCGTCCTCCACCACCGGCATGTCGTCGACCCGCTCGACGCGGACACCACAGCCGATGCCGACCCAGCGCCGCTCGGGCGAGGCGCCGGGCACGCCGATCAGGTAATGCGTCGGCGGCACCTTGTTCTGAGCAAAGAGGCGGTAGGCCCTGTCGATCTCGAGCCGCACGGCGCCCGGATTGTCGTCGCGGCGGATCGCCGGCGTTGCAGTACAGGCCTCGGTCGCGACGAGAAAGCCGTCCGCGGCCGGTTGCGCGGCGACGGGGGCGGCGCCGAAGAGGATCGGAAGAAGCGCAAGACGGAGAGCGGCATGTCGCATGGCGTAAACCCCGTGGCCTATGGAGGAACGTCTGACGCGACGATCCTCCATTGCGCTGGCTGCGGCAAGATGCATCCCGTGCGTGCAGCCGTCGCCCGCCTCTTCCGGCCCGCGTCGTTTCGTGAAATGAATGCCAGGCTATGCGTTCCGGGCCGCCGCATCTGCTCCGCACGAGATGTCGAGGTGTATCCTGTTCGACGACCGCTTCAGCCTCGAAAGCCCGACGGGCGCCCTTCTCAACGTCTACAGAGCAGAGCCGCGGAGCGACCCGCGCGGCGTCGCGCTTCTTTCGCACGGCATGGCCGAACATGCCGGTCGCTACGCCCGTCTTGCCGGGGAACTTTCCGGCGCGGGGATCGCCGTCTACGCCCACGACCATCGCGGCCACGGCTCCACCACCGCGCCGGACGCGCCCCTGCGCACGTTCGCCAAGACGAACGGCTCCGCCAAGCTGGTCGCGGACTGCCACGCGGTGCGACGCTTCGCCGAAGACGCCCATCCGCATCGGCCCGTGGTCATGCTCGGCCATTCCATGGGCGGGCTCATCGCCTTCAACTATGCCATGCGCCATGGCACGGGCCTTGCGGGCCTTTCCGTCTGGAACGCCGGGCACCGCTTCGGATTTCAGGAGCGGCTCGGCCTGATAGCGCTGAAGATAGAGCGCATGCTGAAAGGCTCGGACACGGTGAGCGGCATTTTCGAGCAGGCGGCGACGGGGCCGTGGTCGAAGGCGATCCAGCCGCGGCGCACGCGGGCAGACTGGCTGTCCCACGACGAGGAGGCCGTCGACGCCTTCCTACAGGACCCGTTGTGCAGCTGGTCGCCGACGAACGCGATGGCGGCGGACCTGATCGCGCTCGTCAGGATCATGACGGACGGAACCGACGCCTCGAGCCTGCCGCCCTCGCTTCCCCTCCACATCGTCGGCGGCACAGGCGATCCGTCGACGGGCTACGCGAAGGCCGTGCAGGCCCATGTCGACCGACTGAGGCTCGCCGGCTGCCGCGACGTCACGTTGACGATCGTCGATGGCGCTCGGCACGAGACGCTCAACGAGGTCAAGGCCTATCGCCAGCCTGCCATGGCAAGCCTCTGGGCATGGCTCGACCGCGTCCTCCCAAACGCCTGAGCGACAGGATTAGCCGGCGGTGGCGGACGAAGACGCCTCGACCGGAGACGCCGCGTTCTCGTCTCCCGCCTTGGACCGCCTGAGGCTCGCGGGCATCGGCGGACCGAAGCGCTCGCGCGTGACCATGCCGGACGTTCGAAGCTCTTCCTCGGTCAGCACGTAGAGCGCGTCGGGCGGGGTCTTCATCGCCTTGATCCAGATTTCCGGCGCGACACCCATGTCGACGAGGAGCTGCTGGCACTCGGCGATCGTCGCCTGGATGTCGGAGATCGAGGCGTCGATGTCCCGAACCCGCGGCACGCCCTCGAGCGCGACCGCGTAGACCTGGTGCAGGCCGACCCAGGCGCCCTCGCCCACCCGCCGTTCGTCGCCTCCGGCAAACAGCAGCGGACAGGCCGACGCGCAGTAGGCGTCTGCCGGGACATGCGTGTCGATACGCTTCTCGCGCACCAGCCGCGCCATCGCCATCGCGTCCTCGACAGAGCCGCCCGGCGAGTGGAGATGAAGCGAGCGCACGGTCACCGCACTGTCGTCGAGAGCGACCTGGAAGCTTGCCGCCGTGCCGATGTCGATCCGCCCGATGGCGGTCAGCGCGCCGCCGGGGCCAGCGACGAAGCGCATCGGCTCGGCCATCGCCTCGCCGTCGACGGGGCCGTCATAACCC
>JACMIV010000247.1 GCA_014380965.1 Rhizobiaceae bacterium
CGCCGGGCGGTGGCCTCGTTCAGAGAGATATAGGTCGCGCCGGTGTCGACCAGCACCTCGACGACGCGGCCGTTGAGCTTGGCCTCCGCACGGAAATGCCCGTCCGTTCCCGCCTTGAGCTGCGCGACGCGGCCGGAGTAAGTCGGCGTCTCCGTCGGCATGGCAACGTCGACCACGGGCGGAGCCGAGGGCACGGCCTCCTCCTCGACGAGATGTTGCTTGTAGCGCTCGAAGGCGGCGGGAAAGGAGAAGGCAAGCACGGAGGCACTGGCCAAGAGGATCAGGTACTTCGTCATCGGCCCGCGCTCCCGCCCGCGCTCTGTCCACTCCGCCGGACGGCCGCGCTGGGAGAGCAGCGGGACGATTGCACGGAGAGGCTTAAGCGCTCCCCAATCCTCAGGCCTGCAGGCGCGACGATCAAAGGAAAGGGTTGCTGAGGCGTTAACGACTACTTCGTGCCGTACATCCGGTCGCCGGCATCGCCGAGGCCGGGGACGATATAGCCCTTCTCGTTCAGATGGCTGTCGATCGAGGCGGTGAAGATCGGGATGTCCGGGTGCACCTCGCGAAAGCGCGTCACGCCTTCGGGCGCTGCCAGCAGGCAGAGGAAGCGGATGTTCCGGGCCCCGCGCTCCTTCAGCCGGTCCATCGCCGCGATCGCCGAGTTGCCGGTGGCGAGCATCGGATCGACGACGATGATCAGGCGGCTCGCGAGATCCTCCGGCGCCTTGAAGTAGTACTCGACCGGCTGCAGCGTCTCGTGATCGCGATAGACGCCGATATGGGCGACGCGCGCGGCGGGAACGAGGTCGAGCATGCCTTCGAGAAGCCCGTTGCCGGCGCGCAGGATCGAGGCGAAGACGAGCTTCTTGCCCTCGAGGATCGGTGAATCCATCTCCTCCAAAGGCGTCTCGATCCGCATCGTCGTCAGATCCATCCCGCGCGTCACCTCATAGCAGAGCAACGTCGAGATCTCGCGCAGGAGCCGGCGGAAGCTCGCGGTCGAGGTCTCCTTCTTGCGCATGAGGGTCAGCTTATGCTGGACCAGCGGGTGATCGACGACGGTAACTCCGTCCATAAGGCAAACCTCTCTCGCGAACCGACGGCGGAACCCTAGGGCTTCGAGCCCGGCGCGCCAAGCGTCAGCGCCGCGAGGGTCAGCCGCTCCTCCAGCCGTCCACGGGTTTGCGCGTCGATGAAGGCCGCCTCGATGGCCGTCCTCGTCAGGCCGATGCGCTCCCCCTCGGAGAATCCTTGTGTTGCCGCAAACCCGTATTCGGCGGCAAGGTCCGTCGCGAAGAAGGTCGGATCGTCGGAGGAGACGGTGACGCGGCAGCCGGCGCGTGCGAGCGCGCGGAGCGGATGGCCGGCAGCACCGGGATAGACGCCGAGCGCAAGGTTCGAG
Source organism: Rhizobiaceae bacterium (assembly GCA_014380965.1). Classification (GTDB taxonomy): domain Bacteria; phylum Pseudomonadota; class Alphaproteobacteria; order Rhizobiales; family Rhizobiaceae; genus Plantimonas. The sequence goes on from JACMIV010000247.1 coordinate 1,406, forward strand.
CCGGGGCAGATTTCGAGCGTCACGCCCTCCTGGGCGATGCGGCGGACCAGCGCTACGTCTTCGACGGCGCGCACCCCATGACCGAGGCGGGAGGGACGCAGCGCACGCAGCGTCTCGGCGATCGCCTCCGGCCCGCAGAACTCGCCCGCGTGGGCGGTGAGGCCGAGGCCTGCCTCGCGGGCGGTATCGAAGGCTCTCGCAAAATCGGCGGGACGACCGGCCCGCTCGTCGCCGGCAAGGCCGAACCCGGTGACGAGGGGATGGCGGAGATCGACGGCGAAGCGTGCCGCCCGTTCGACGGCGTCCGGCCCGAGATGCCGGATCCCGACGACGATCATCCGCGCGAGAATGCCGGTATCCTCTTCGGCATCGCGCAGCCCGGCTGCAAGACCCGCCACGTAGTCGGCAGGTGCAAGGCCCGCGCTCTCGGCATGGTCGGGGGAGATGAATATCTCGGCGTAGATGGCGCCCTGTGCGGCAAGGCCTGTCAAATGCTCGCGAGCGAGCAGGCGGTAGTGCTCCGGCTCCCGGAAGACCGCTGCCACGCGGTCGTAGGCGCCAAGGAAGGTCGAAAAGTCGTGCCAGACGAAGCGGTTGTCCGCGACGATGTCGGAGACATCGATGCCTTGAAGGTCGCCGAGTTCGGCGACGAGGCGCGGGCTTGCTGCCCCTTCGATGTGGCAGTGGAGTTCGGCGAGAGGCAAACGCGGCGGCATCTGCGCGCCCGGGGAAAGTCTCACAGGAAGCTCGTCCCGTGCGCGCCTTTTGGCAGGCCGAGATGGGCTGCGACGCTCTCGCCGATGTCCGCGAACGTGGGACGGCAGCCGATGTCGCGGGGAGCGAAGCCCGGCCCGAAGGCGAGCACCGGCACCCTTTCGCGCGTGTGGTCGGTGCCGGGCCAGGTCGGATCGCAACCGTGGTCTGCGGTGAGTACCGCGACATCCCCGGGACGCAGCACAGCGAAGAGTTCAGGCAAGCGCGCGTCGAAGGCTTCGAGCGCTGAGGCATAGCCTGGAACGTCGCGGCGGTGACCGAAGAGGGAATCGAAGTCGACGAAGTTGGCGAACACGAGATCGCCTTCGCCCGCGTCCTCGATCCCGCCCAGCATGGCGTCGAACAGCGCCATGTTTCCGTCGCCCTTCCTCACCTCGCTGATGCCGCGATGGGCGAAGATGTCGCCGATCTTGCCGATGGCGATCGTCCGCCGACCGGCTTCCGAGGCGCGGTCGAGGAGCGTCGCTTCCGGCGGCGGCACGGAATAGTCGCGCCGGTTCGCCGTGCGCCGGAAGGACATGGCATCCTCGCCGAGGAAGGGCCTTGCGATGACGCGGCCGATGTTCAACGGATCGACATGGCGTCGGGCGGCGGCGCAAAGGTCGTAGAGCCTTTCGAGACCGAAATGCGTCTCGTGTGCGGCGATCTGGAGGACGCTGTCGCCGGAGGTGTAGAAGATCGGCCGGCCCGTGCGGATGCTCTCCTCGCCGAGCGTCTCGATGATCTCCGTGCCCGAAGCATGCCGGTCGCCGAGGATCCCGGGGATGCCGGTGTCGTCCAGGATCTCGGCGATGAGTTCGGCCGGAAAGGTCGGAACCGTGTGGGGGAAGTAGCCCCAGTCGAAGGCGACGGGAACACCCGCGATCTCCCAGTGGCCGGATGGGGTGTCCTTGCCGCGCGAGACCTCGGCCGCGGAGCCGTAGAGGCCGGCTCCGGCCGGAATGTCGCCCGCCCCGGCACGGCCCGCGGCGCGATGGAGGCCGAGAGCGGCAAGGTTTGGAAGGGTCAGCGGGCCCGAGCGAAGACCGTCACGGTCCCCATGTCCTTGCGCGCAGGCGTCGAGGATGTGGCCGAACGTGTCCGCTCCCGCGTCGCCGAAGCTTGCAGCATCCGGGGCAAGGCCGATTCCAACGGAATCCATGACAATGAGGATCGCACGCGGCAATGGCGTCTCCTGTCTTGCGCTTACGAAGCAGGCATTCGCGACGTCTGCTGGTTCACGCGAGCAAATGCCGGACCTTCGCGGCACAGGCAAGGCCGGCTCGGGACGGGGCGATTTGGAAAAGCCGGCTAGAGCGCGATCGGCGCGCAGCCGGTCGACTCGATGCTGTTGCCGATGCGCGGGTCGAGATAGCTAATGCCGCCCATCTCGAACATCTCGGAGAAGACCTGTCCGGTGATCGGCGTGTAGGGATACCGCGTCTCGGCGACGAGGATCGTGCGCGAGCGCAGCGGCGCGAAATTCGACGGCAGTGTGAAGGGCGTGCCCGCCGCAAGCCTTGCCATACCCGTCGTGGGACAGGACCAGTCCACCGTGGCGAGGCCCTCCTCGTCGATCTCTACGGAGGTGACGCGGATCTGGAGCCCCTCGGAGGGATAGGGCGCGAGCAGAGCCTCCGAAACACGATAGATGCCTTCGAGATCCTCGGCCGTCAGGGATTGCGCCTGCGTGACGAGATCGTTGACCGTCGAGGCGGTGTGCTCGACCTTGCGGTCGATGGCGAGCGCGATCGTCAGTTCCGACCCGCCGAGATAGAGCAGGAACAGGAGCGGTGCGACCATCGCGAACTCGACGGCCCCCATTCCGGACCTGTCGGCCGCAAAGCGCGAGGCGGCGCACGTCGGCCAGGAGCCGAAGCGCGTCATCGGAAGGGCTCCGTGCGGAAGGCCGCCATCGAGAAGAGGAGATGCGAGCCATCCTCCATGTCCGAGAGGAAAGAGCGCATGATGTCGGTCTGGATGGGAAACTTGTAGTAGACGCGCAGAGCCGTGATCGCTTCCGGGCCGGCCAGCTCGTAGCCGAAACCCTCCGGGCGGACGTCGCCGTCGACCACGGGGGACGGCGGAGGCAGATCGCTGAACGCCTCGTAGATCTTGAGGTCGATGACGAGCTTGTCGCAATCGAGAAGGAACGCGACGCCCGAGCAGATGTCGGACCGCAGGGCCGCCTCGTCCGCCCCTTTCCGCTCGAGTTCGCCCGTACGGACCTTGCGGGCGACGCGATCGACCGATTGATCGAGGGTGAGCTCGGCGAGGAAGACGAGCGACGTCTCGACGATTGCGAAGACGGTGACGAAGAAGGGAATGGCGAGGATCGCGA
>JACMIV010000248.1 GCA_014380965.1 Rhizobiaceae bacterium
AGGCTGCCGCCCTCCGGATGGTCGGTCTCGAAGGCACCGGTCCGCTTGACGAGATCGGAGAGCTTGCGCTCGCCGAACGTGCGCGGGTCGAAGTCTGTGTGGAGGTTCTGGAGCTGCTTGCCGAAAGTGCCGAGGTTCACCCAGCCGTCTTCCGATTCCATCTGATCGATGACGCGCGAAAGCATCGGCAAGGCGTCGCTCTTCTGGCGCAGTGGTGCAGCGACCGGCTCGACCGAATCGCGCGAGGGACGCGAGCGCTCTGGAAGGAGGTTCTCGGTGTAGATGAAGCGGCGGCAGGCCTGCCGGAAGCTTTCGGGCGTCTTCTGCTCGCCGAAGCCGTAGACGTTGACGCCTTCTTCGCGGATGCGGGAGGCGAGGCGCGTGAAGTCCGAGTCGGAGGAGACGAGGCAGAACCCGTCGAAGCGGCCGGAATGAAGAAGGTCCATCGCGTCGATGACGAGCGTGATGTCCGAGGCGTTCTTGCCGGTCGTGTAGGCGAACTGCTGGTGCGGTATGATGGCGTGGCGCGACAGGATGTCGGTCCAGCCCTTCATGCGCTGCGTGGAGAAATCGCCGTAGATGCGGCGCACGCTCGCCTCGCCGATCTTGGCGATCTCCTCGAAGAGGCCGTCGGCGATGCGAGCAGACGCATTGTCGGCGTCGATGAGCACCGCAAGTCGGGCGGTTCGGTTGTCGTTCATGGAAAAAGCTTTCGTTTGCCTGCCGCTATCGGGCACCGGCCGTCGTGTTCGACGTTCAGTCTAGCACGGTAAGAAAAGAGTGGGAGGAGGCTCAGCGGGCGATGTTTGCGGCGAGCGTCACATGCGACGGGGCGGAGCCAGGTCGCGAAGGAGGTCGTTCGTCACGATCTCCACGCAAGGATAGCCGACGACGGATCCCGCTGTCGAGCCTGAAACGATGGTCGAGGCGATCAAGGTCGTCTGCGAGCCCTCGACGGCGGACACGGCGATGCCGACTCGGCAGTTGGGGAGGACGTTGCCGATGGCGGCCACGTCCCCGAGATACGGGCCCCGGTCGAGCTTGATTCCGAAGAGCGGCGCGCCCTCGACGAGATTGTTCGAGACGACCGTGTCCGCCTCGACCGATATGCCCATTCAAAAGCCGGAGGCGTCGGCGGGGTAGGGCCCGAGAGTCCGAAGGTTGAGCATGAGGTTGCCGGTGCAGACGGCGAGCCGGCCGCCCTCGTTGAATTTGGCGATCGAGATGCCGATGGCGGCGTCGTCGACGATGTTGCCTTGGAACGACCGCGCCCTCGAAAGCGAACTCCGAATAAATCGCCGTCTCGCCGGAGCGATGGCACGGGTTGCCTGAGACGATCGCGTTCGAGCCGCGGTTCGCGCGAATGGCCGAAAACGAGCAATCCTCCACCCGCGTCGGTCGGGGCAAAGGAGACCGCACGTCGGCAGGAGCGCAGCCTTGTCCAAGACCCGTTAAGGCAGCGTGCTGTCGGCGAGCGGATTGCAGACGATCGACCGACGCGCCTAACGCCGCGCGAAGAAGAGGCCGAGAAGGCCCACGGCGACCGCGGTTGGGGCGCGGGTCCCGGCCCTCACCTCCGCTTCGGCCTCCCCGATTGCGGCCTTCATGCCGGGTTGGTCGAGCAGCGCGCGGCGAAGGCCGTCGTCGAGCATCGACCACATCCAGCTGACGTTCTGGCCGGCGCGCCGCGCCTCGAATTGGTCTGCCACCTCGTGGGCAGAGCGGAAGCGGACGATCGCGCCCCAGAGATCATCCAGGCCGTCGCCGGTCTGCGCCGAAAGAGGCAGGACGGGAGGCGCCCAAGCCGCGCTTCGCGGACCGAGGATGTTGAGGGCAGCGCGCATCTCCGCGGCCGCGAGTCCCGCGCGGGCGGCATTCTCGCCGTCCGCCTTGTTGACGACGATGATGTCGGCGACCTCGAGGATGCCCTTCTTGATTCCCTGAAGCTCGTCGCCGGCGCCAGGCAGCATCAGCAGCACGAAGAGGTCGACCATGCCCGCGACCGTCACTTCGGACTGCCCGACGCCCACCGTCTCGACGATCACGACGTCGAAGCCTGCCGCCTCGCAAAGAAGCATCGTCTCGCGCGTCTTGGCCGCGACCCCGCCGAGCGTGCCCGAAGAGGGGGAGGGGCGCACGAACGCGTTCGGATCGACGGAAAGTCTGGCCATCCGCGTCTTGTCGCCGAGGATCGAGCCGCCGGTGCGCAGCGAGGTCGGATCGACGGCAAGAACCGCCACCCTGCGGCCGGCCTCCGTCAGCATCGCGCCGAAGCGATCGATGAGTGTCGATTTTCCGGCACCGGGAACGCCGGTGATGCCGATGCGGATTGAGCGGCCGGTGTCCCGCATCAACGCGTCGAGCAGGGCGGCGGCCTGATCGCGGTGGTCGCGGCGTGTCGATTCGACGAGCGTGATCGCGCGCGACAGAGCCGCGCGCTCTCCGCGGCGTATGCCCGCCTGCAATTCGCTCAATCCCGCCGCGCCCGTCTTCATGGCTGCTGCGTCTAAGGTTTAGGCGCGCACTTGTCGAGCTAAGCCCGATTGCAGAAAAATTCTGCTTATGGATCAATGTCTTCACGCGCCGGCTTCAATCGCGGGATTACGCAGATTTAATCCGCCGGGCCTTTGAGATCGGGAACGGTTCGGCTATGTTCAAGTTCTAGGTGGGTGCCTAGCAATCAAGGCGGTCGAGAAACGACTGCCCTCTTTTTGGGAGCATTATCATGGCCTGGAAGACCCCCGTTCTCGTCGAAGTTTGCGTTGCGATGGAAATCAACGGCTACATGCCGATCGAATTCTGAATCAGTGACGGCAGAACATGGCCGCGGGCAAGGTGATCCTTGCCTGCGGCTTTTTGTTATCGGCTCGGCTGCGGGGGGAGGGTATCCGCAGTGGAACTGTCTTTGCGATGTCTGCCGCCTCTACTGGCACGGCGACTCGCGCGTGACCGCACGGTCGCAATCGTCGATCGCGGCCTCTGCCGACGGCGTGCATTGGCTTTTGCTGAACGCGTCGCCCGACTTGCGCGGCCAAATCATGGCAGCGGCGCCGCTGTCGCCGATGGTCGGCTCTGGCGCTGATACAAAGCGCGCGTCTCCGATTTCCGCCGTTCTCGTGACGAACGGCGATGTCGACCACGTTGCCGGGCTCCTGACGCTTCGCGAGAAGCAGGCCTTCACGCTCTACGGGACGGAAGGGGTTCTCGGCATCATCGCCGACAATCCGGTTTATTCCGTTCTCGACCCGGCTTGCGTGACACGTGTTCCCGTCTTGAAGGGGCAAGCGTTCGTGCCCGTGCCGGGCCTCGACGTCGAGATCTTTCCGGTGCCCGGCAAGGTGCCGCTCTACCTCGAAAGCGACGCCGTCGACATCGGCGCGGAGGGCGACATGACAGTTGGAGTAAGACTCACCGCGCATGGCCGGACGGCCTATTACATTCCGGGCTGCGCCTTCGTGCCGGAGCACCTTGCGAAGCGGGTCTCCGGCGGCGACGTGCTTCTCTTCGACGGCACGGTCTTCGAGGACGACGAGATGGCGCGGGCGGGTGTCGGTGCGAAGACCGGGCGTCGGATGGGACATATGCCGATCAACGGCGACGGCGGCAGTCTCCACGCTTTCGACGGGCTCGGGATCAAGGACCGCGTCTACATCCACATCAACAACACCAATCCGATCCTGGTGACGGGATCGCCCGAACGCGGCATCATCGAGGCGGCCGGCTGGCGGGTCGCGCATGACGGGATGGAGATCTGGCCATGACCATGCTGAGTCCCGACGACTTCGTCTCCGCGCTCCAGGCGATCGGCACGACGCGCTATCACCATCTCCATCCGTTCCAGCTGAAGCTGCAATCGGGCGAGTTGACGAAGACGCAGGTCCAGGCATGGGCGCTGAACCGCTACTACTACCAGTCCCAGATCCCCGTGAAGGACAGTTACATCCTCGCGCGTCTCGGCACGACGGAGCTGCGCCGCGAGTGGCGCGAGCGGATCGTCGATCATGACGGGGACGCCGAAAACCGCGGTGGAATCGAGAAGTGGATCGCGCTGACCGACGGCGTCGGCCTCGACCGGGGCTATGTGCTGTCGGGAG
>JACMIV010000249.1 GCA_014380965.1 Rhizobiaceae bacterium
CGCCTGAGGCGGCTCACCGCGGGCTGGCCGCTTCGGCGACAGCGTCGAAGGGTGCGCACCAGCGTCGCTACTGTCGTCAGCCATCGCCATCACGGACATTCGCTTTTCAAACGCTCAATCGCCGTCCGGATCGAGAAGGCGGTGCATGTGGACGATGAAGTAGCGCATGGCCGCATTGTCCACGGTCTGCTGCGCCTTCGAGCGCCACGCGCTCATCGCGGAAGCATAGTCGGGAAAGATGCCGACGATATCAAGCGCGTCGAGATTCTTGAAATCGACGCTGTCGAGGTTCTTCAGTTCGCCGCCGAAGACGAGGTGGAGACGCTGTTTCGGTTCCTGTTCCGTCGTCATCGCGTCGGTTCCTCCTTCGAGATGTCCTGCCCGGTCACGGGAGCGAGCGAGAGGCTTGCGAGCCGCAGCAGCTCCGGCAGCGCATGGCCGGCCGCAGCGACGAGGAGGCCATGCCTTCTGCCCTCGCTCTTGTAAAGCCTGCGCTCTCCGGCGAAGTCGACGAGCGCGCCGCCCGCCCTCTCCAGGATGAGGTCGCCGGCGGCGATGTCCCAGTCGTTGGCGTGGGGCCTGATCAACGTTCCGTCGAGGCGGCCGCAAGCCACGAGCGCCAGCCGGTAGGCGAGGGACGGAGCATTGCGCCGAATCAGCAAGCCGCTCTCGCCCGCCGGGCCGAGCCTCTTGCGGACGGTGTCGGGCATTGAAACGCTGAGCATGCCGGAGGCGGCCGGACGGGCGACTGACAGAACGCCGCCGTTCATCCGTGCTTCCGTGCCGGCTGCGGCCGTGAAGATCTCGCCGCGCGCCGGCGCGTCGATCACCCCGGCGATCGGACGGCCCTTCTCGACGACCGCGATCGACACGCACCAGTACTCTTCGCCGCGGATGTAGGCGCGCGTGCCATCAATGGGATCGACGACGAAGAAGCGTTCAGGCTCCGCAGCAGGCACGTCTATTGCCGGCAGGGGTTCGGTCTCCTCCGACAGCCATCCATAGGTCGGGCGCGCAGCGAGCAACGTCGCCTTCAGGTAGCGATCGACGGCGAAATCGGCTTCGCTGACGGGGGAGTTGCCCTCCTTCCACCAGACCTGCGGATCCTGCCTGAAGTAGCCCATCGCGATGCGCCCGGCCTCACGGCCGGCCATCTCGAGAAGCGCCAGATCATCAGCAGGCGAGCCGAACTCCATCGATCAGTCGCCCGCCACCGTCATCGTTCCGACACGCAGAGTAGGCGCGACGACGGAGTAGCGAGTGTCGAGATCGTTCGCCGCCGTGAGGTCTAGCAGCATTTCGGCGAGGTTGCCCGCAATGGTCACCTCGGACACCGGGTAGGTCAACTCCCCGTTCTCGATCATGAAACCGGAAATGCCGCGGGAATAGTCGCCGGTCACGAGGTTGACACCCTGGCCGATCAACTCGGTCACGTAGATGCCCCGCCCCGTCTCGCGGACGAGCGCCTCCGGATCAAGGCTTCCCGGCGTGACGACGACATTGGTCGAGGAAGGGGACACGCCGCCCGACGAACGCGAGGCCCGCGCATTCGAGGCAAGGCCGAGCTCGCGGCCGGTCGCCGTGTCGAGAATCCAGCTCTCAAGAACGCCGTTCGCAACGAGGGTGAGCGGAGCGCCGCGCACGCCCTCACCGTCGAAGGCGCGCGAACCGGAGCGCCGTGCCAGCAGCGGCTCATCGGTGATCGACATCGTGTCGGGTAGGACGCGCTCGCCCATCCGGTCCTTCAGGAAACTCGTCTTGCGCGCGATCGCCGCGCCGTTGATCGCGCCGACGACATGGCCGATCAGGCCGCGGGAGACGCGCGGGTCGAAGACGATGGGGTAGCGACCCGTCGGCACCTTGCGCGGGCCAAGTCGGCGCACGGTGCGCTCCCCGGCGCGGCGGCCGATCTCGGCCGAAGCTTCGAGATCGGCGGCGTGGATGCGCGAATCATAATCGTAGTCGCGCTGCATCTTCACCCCGTCGCCGGCGATGACGCTGACCGAGCGCGAGAAAGCGGACCGCATGCGCCAGCCCGAAAATCCGCCGGAGGTCACGAGGACGAGCCCTGAGACACCGACCGACGCCCCCGCCCCTCCCGAATTCGAGACGCCTGGGATGGCTCGCGCGGCATCTTCGAGCGCCAAGGCCTCCTCGACGAGCGCGGCGCTCTCGATCTCGGTCGGATCGAACAGATCGAGGTCGAGCTGATCGCGGGCGAGGAGCGCGGGGTCTGCCAGACTCGCGAATGGATCCTCGGGAGACACCTTGGCCATGGCGACGGCTCGCTCGACGAGCGGGCCGATCTCGGCACGGATGTCGGCCGAGACGGTCGCGACGCGCCGCCCGACGAAGACACGAAGGCTCACGTCCTCGCTTTCGGAGGACTCGGTGTCCTCGACCTTGCCGAGCCGCACCGAAGCGCCGCGCGAGCGCGAGCGTACCACCGCGGCATCCGCCGCATCGGCACCAGCGGCGAGCGCTGAGGCGATGAGCCGCTCCGCCGCATCGAGAAGGCGGCGCGTCTCGTCGTCCATGTCGTGTCCTGCTGGTTTCTGCATCCGGAACATTTATGGTGCGACGCGTCGGAAGCCAAGCTGTGCGTCGGGAAATCGCTGCTGCGGTCGGGGGTCCCGATGTCGCGGATGGTTCGAATGATGCCAAACTCATCCGCTCGAACAGAATCGGGAAGAAAGCCGTGGAAGAACAGAGCTCGCTTTTCCTGGAGGTAATCCTCCTTCTCGGCGGCGGCATCCTCGCCGGCACGATCTTCAAGCGCGTCGGTCTCGGGACGGTGCTCGGCTATCTCTTCGCGGGCATCGTGATGGGGCCAGTGCTGGGGCTGATCCACGGCGGCGGCGAGATCCTGCACATCGGGGAGCTTGGCGTCGTCTTTCTCCTCTTCATCATCGGCCTGGAACTCAAGGCAAGCCGCCTGTGGGCGCTTCGACGCCAGATCTTCGGCCTCGGCCTGTCGCAGGTGCTCCTGACAGGCGTCGCTCTCATGGGGCTGTCGATGCTCTTCGGCATCGACTGGCGCGCGTCCTTCGTCATCGGCTTCGGCCTCGCCCTCTCCTCGACGGCCTTCGGGCTCCAGCTCCTCGAAGAATCGGGCGAGACCAACACGCGACACGGACAGGCGGCGTTCTCGGTCCTGCTCTTTCAAGACCTCGCCGTCGTGCCGCTCCTGGCGCTGCTGCCGTTTCTTGCGCCTTCGACCGGCGAGGCCGCGGGGTTCGACCCGCTGCAGTTCGCCCTTTCTGTCGGCGCCATCGTCGCGCTGCTCGCGGCCGGGCGCTATCTCCTCAATCCGCTGTTCTGGGTGATGGCCAACTCCGGCGCTCGCGAGGTGATGATAGGGGCGGCGCTCTTCGTCGTGCTCGGATCCGCCATGCTGATGGCGGCCGCCGGCTTCTCGATGGCCATGGGCGCCTTCATGGCTGGCGTGATGCTCGCCGAATCGACCTACCGGCACGAACTCGAAGCCGATATCGAGCCCTTCCGCGGCATCCTGCTCGGCCTCTTCTTCATCGGCGTCGGCCTGTCGCTCGATCTCGGCATCATCCTCGGCGAATGGCTGACCATCCTCATCGCCACACCCGCGCTCCTCGCGGTCAAGGCTGTCGTTCTCTACTGGCTGTCGCGTTTCTTCGACGAGAGCCACGATTCGGCCGCGCGCGTCTCCGCGCTGCTGCCGCAGGGCGGCGAGTTCGCCTTCGTCCTCTTTGCGGCCGCTGCGGCCAACGCGATCTTCCCGGCCGAAACCTCGTCGCTGCTCGTCGCGATCGTCACCCTCTCGATGGCGCTGACGCCCGCGACGGCCTGGATCGGCAAACGGCTCTCCGCCGAACTCCAGCCCGAGGAGCTGGAGGAGAACTTCGAAGGCGCAGGCTCGGACGTTTTGATGATCGGCTTCTCGCGCTTCGCGCAGATCACCGCGCAGGTCCTTCTCTCGCACGGGACCGACGTGACCATCCTCGATTCCTCGGCCGAGCGTATCCGCACGGCCGCAAAATTCGGGTTCCGCATCTATTTCGGCTCGGGCCAGCGGCGCGACGTGCTGGAGGCAGCGGGCATTCGCAAGGCGAAGATCGTCGCCATCTGCACCAACAAGCCGGAAACGACGGACCTTATCGTCGACCTCATCCGCTCCGAGTTTCCGAACGTCAGCCTCTACGTGCGTTCCTACGATCGAAACCACTCGCTGTCGCTGCTCGCGCGCGGCGTCGACTTCGAGATCCGCGAGACGCTGGAATCGGCGCTCGCCTTCGGCGGCGAGACGCTCGCCGGCCTCGGCGTCGAGCCACAGGTCGCAGAGGCGATCGTCGAGGACGTACGCCGCCGCGACATCGAGCGGCTGAAGATTCAGCAGGTCGAGGGCATCTACGGCGGCATCGACATGATGGCGACGCGCAAGGCGACGCCCGAACCACTCGTCAAGCCCAGGCAGAAGCCGCAGGCGGCAGCGGCCGTGGAAATCGAAGCCGTCGCCGAGTAGACGCGGGTCGCGCCCGCGTCGATGCCATCAGCGAAGTGTCATTGATGCGCCGGGCCGGGTGGGTGTAGTGCCAGGAGCGCCGCGATGACGACGCCCGAGCTCAGCATCGCCTTGTCTCTTGAAAGCCTCTCACCATGATCGTCACGCCCTTCCACCTCGCCTTCCCCGTCAGAGACCTCGAAGAGACGCGGACTTTCTACGAGACCGTGCTTGGGGCGAGGATCGGGCGGTCGTCCGCAACCTGGGTCGATTTCGATCTCTTCGGGCACCAGCTCTCGGCTCATCTCCGCCCTGCCACGGGCTTAGTCCCAAGAAGCGTCACGGGCCAAGTGGACGGCCACGCCGTGCCCATCCCGCATTTCGGCGTTGTTCTCGGACTTACCGATTGGGACACTCTGTCAGTACGCCTGGAAGCTCGTGACGACATCGCGTGGATCGAGAGGCCGATGGTTCGCTTCAAGGGTGAGCCGGGCGAGCAGGCGACCCTCTTCCTTTACGACCCTTCCGGCAACGCATTAGAATTCAAAGGCTTTGCGGACATGAGCCGCGTTTTCGCAAGCTGAAAGGCACTGACTCTCGAAGGTTCAGCCCTTCGCCGTCAGCTCCGAATGGCTCTTCAGGGCCTCGCCTCCCTTTTCCTGCTCGACGAGGTAGGCCGGCTCCTTGTCGTCGGCGTTGCGGGTGATCTCCTTGCCCTTGATGGTGCGGGTCACCTTCTCGGTAAAGCTCTCGGCGATCTTGCCCTCGGCGGTTCCCTGTCCCCACTTCCACTCGACCTTCTGGCCCTTGTGAAACTTCGTCATCTCGTCTTCTCCTTTGCCGACGCTCGGCGTTGATCCTGGCTGACGAATGCGGAGGGGCGTAGCGACGTTCCCGGAGGCAGAGTATGGCCGGCTCCGCAGTTTGGTCGCAGGTATCCAACAGGAACTTCGCGGCAGAGACAGCCGTTCAAGACGATCTAGACATCCGCAGCCGAAACGATCCTGTCCATGAACA
>JACMIV010000250.1 GCA_014380965.1 Rhizobiaceae bacterium
GGGTGCTCGCGGCCCGCGGCGTCGCGCCCGACGAAGCGCTGCGTTTCCTGGCGCCCGCGATCCGCGACCTCATGCCCGACCCGTCGAGCCTCACGGACATGGACGTCGCGGCCGGGCGCATCGCCGACGCGATCGACAGGCACGAGAAGATCGCGATCTTCGGCGACTACGACGTCGACGGGGCAGCCTCCTCCGCCCTTCTGTACCGATATCTCCGCCATTTCGGGATTTTGGCGGACATCCGCATTCCCGACCGGATCACGGAAGGCTATGGCCCCAATCCCGCCGCCATCGCCGAACTCGTCGAGGGCGGCGCCCGCCTCATCGTCACCGTCGACTGCGGCACGACGAGCGAGGCAGCCCTCGAGGCGGCCGAGGCCGCGGGACGGGACGTCGTGGTGCTCGACCATCACCAGACCGGCACACGGCTTCCGCCGGCGATCGCGATCGTCAACCCGAACCGGCAGGACGACCTCTCGGGCCAGGGGCACCTCGCCGCGGCCGGTGTGGTCTTCCTGACGCTCGCAGCGGTCTCGCGGGTACTCAGAAAGCGCGGAAGGACGCAGGCGGAACTACCTGACATTCTTCACCTTCTGGACCTTGCCGCACTCGCGACGATCTGCGACGTCGTCCCGCTCATCGGTTTCAACCGGGCGCTCGTGGTCAAGGGGCTCGCGGTCATCCGCCAGCAGGGGAACGCCGGACTTCGGATGCTGTCTCGGGTCGCGCGGATCTCGGGGCCGATCGATCCCTATCATCTCGGCTTCATGCTCGGGCCCCGCATCAATGCCGGCGGGCGGATCGGCGAGGCGCATCTCGGCGCCCGGCTGCTGACGATCGACGACGAGAACGAGGCAGCTGCGCTCGCCGGTGAGCTCGACGTCCTCAACGCCGAGCGACAGGCCATGGAGCGCGCGATGCTTGGCGAGGCAGAGGCGGAAATCGGTGCCGAAATCGGCACGGGCGACGGACCGCCGATCCTCGTCACGGCCCGCCAGACCTGGCATCCAGGCATCGTCGGGCTGATCGCGGCACGGCTGAAGGAGCGGCATCGGCGGCCGGCCTTCGCCATCGCGTTCGCGGCAAACGGGACCGGCACCGGCTCGGGCCGCTCGATCGCCGGATTCGATCTCGGAGCGCTCGTGCGCGGCGCGGTCGAGGCCGGCATCCTCGTCAAAGGAGGTGGCCACGCGATGGCGGCGGGCATCACCATCGAGCGCGCCCGGCTCGGGGACTTTCGCGCCTTCGTCGAACAGCGGTCGGCGCAGGCGGTCGGCGCGCTTCTCGGCGCGGACTGCCTTTCCCTCGACGGCGCGATGAGCGCACGGGGGCTGACGCGCGCTCTCTTCGATCGGCTGGAGAGCGCCGGGCCGTACGGTTCCGGGCATCCGCAACCGCTATTCGCCCTGCCGCGGCACCGGATCGAGAGTGCTGGCGTCGTCGGCAACGGCCATATCCGCGCGACGCTGAAGGCTGCCGACGGAGCGACGGTTTCCGCCATCGCCTTCCGGGCGGAGGACAGCGATGTCGGGCGACGTCTGCTCGGCCGCCGCGATTTGCCCGTCCATGTCGCGGGGACCCTCACGCTCGACCGATATCGTGGAGCGGAGACCGTCGGGTTCAGGATCGTCGACATGGCCGACGCCTTCGCGTGAAAGCCGCAGCGCCGGATGCCTGCACGAACATCGCTGGAACTCCGGGCGAAGGCCCCCTATCTCCGACTGCAAGGCATCAAGCCGAAGGAAGATCATCATGAGCGTCGCATTCGTCCGTGAACCCAACGAACACCAGTCGGTGGAAAGCCTTCCCGATCGTGAGATCGGAACGGACCCGAACTTCGTGACGCAGCGAGGCCTCGAGCTTATCGAGGCGGAACTCGTGACGCTCCACGCGGCACTCGACGCGGCGCAGGCGGCGGACGACAAGAACGCGGTCGCCACGATCTCGCGCGACCTTCGCTACTGGACCGCCCGTAGCGTGACCGCCGAGGTGGTCGAGACGCCGCCCTCTGACGAAGTTCATTTCGGCCATCGCGTCACCATCGAGCGGGACGACGGGCGTCGGCAGGTGTTCCAGATCGTCGGGCAGGACGAGGCCGATCCGGCGAAGGGTCTGCTCTCCTACGTCGCGCCTCTCGCCAAGAGCCTCGCCGGCAAGCGCGTCGGAGACGTCGTTACGGCAGGACCCGGCGATGCCGAGATCGTCGCCATCGACGCTTGATCTCAGCGGCTCTCGGTCGTGACTCTCGGGGTTGGTCGGCCGTGTGGGACATCGGCTGGCGGCAGCGGCATTGCGAGGCGAGGAGGGCGAATGTCTTCCAGAACACCTGCAGCGAAGCTTGGCGCTGCCGCCGCTGCGCCCTCTCCAGCCAGAAATGCGCCCTCGACCCAGCCTTCGGCTGGCGACGCCGAGCTCCTTACGTATCGCCACGACCCCTCGGACGCGACGACGTCGACCAACGTTCCCGTATCGATCGCGGCAACGATACGCGAGGCGTCGTCGGGAGACTTTCGAACGTCGAGCCTCCGCGTGGCATGGCGTTCTGTGCTTGCGGCGATCAAGCCGGCGTTGGAAATGCCGGCCGGGCGTGAGGGCGATAAAACCGGGGAACGCGGCGCTCTTGCTGCTTGGTGGATGCCGTCGTTCGCATTCTGAACCGGAAGGCTCGGAGCGCGCATCGGCAAGAGGCGGGGCGCAGGGGACGGCGTCGCCGCGGCCAGACGCTGCTGCGGCTTCGTTCCGCCAAGCGCCCGTGTCGCGACAGGAGGCGGTGCGACGGAGACCTTTGCCAGAAGGGGTGAGGGGCCTGCGCGGGAATGTGCCTTCGCAGAATCGAATGAATTGCTCGGCGGCCTCTGCGACGCGCGCTGAGTTTGTTTGAACTCGTGAGCGGGACGTGTGCCGGTCTCCTGCCGACCTGGCCAAGCCACCATGACGGAAGAGGCCCCGTTGCCGGCCTTCTCGATGAAGGTCAGCGTGCGACCGTCGACAGCCGCCCACGCGACGGCGACGACGACGGCTGCGATCCAGCCGAGGCGAGATGCCGAGCCGGCCTTTCGGCCTGCCGGCTTGCGTCGCCGCGTGGCGGGTTTGCGAGAGCTGGTCTTGCGAGGCGCCACGGCCGATTCCCCCAGTCTGACTACGATGGCCGATCCTCGGGGATTCCGATTAAATTTTACTGATTGCCGCTGCGACGGTGCCGCCTTATGGCGACGGCGCTTTGAACTTCAGGCACTTCCGGAGGACTGCGGACTGTATCAGCCGCAAGATAATCAAAGCGATTCAGCGACTGGCTTCTCGGGAAGCCGGTACGCCTGTCGGAACAACCCTGCGAACACCTACGTCGTTGAGATTGCTCGCTGAAACCCGTGGGCAAAACCGGATGTTCAGGATTTTGATCAACCGTTTCGTTCACTCAGGTTGCGTGCCTTTCGGACAGCCAGCGTGGCGCGACTGAGTTTAGTGACTGATCATCCAAGGGCGTTTCGACGGGAAGCCTTTGGCGGCTTGCGGCGTCGAGGAAGCCGCCGACGGCGATTGGCAGCAACCGCATCCCGACCCATGCCCCTTCGAGGCGACCTTTGGCGAAGACGCGCTTTTCTCGTTCGTGGCGAAGGCCTTGCGGCGACCTCCGTCCATCAGGGCGACGGCCGGCGCCGTGCGCATAACCCGGCGCGAGGGGGACAAGCAATCGGGGCAGTCGCACGGCGCCGCCGCCTCCGCCATGGGGCGGAGACGCGTGAAGGGCCCGCAGTCGTCGCAGGCATAGTCGTAGAAGGGCATCTCGTATCCTCGGTCAGATATCCCGGGCGATCGGCATGTCGATGGAGCCGTCGAGGAAGCGCGTCGGCCCGTCGGCGCCCGGCATGATGTCGAACTCGAAGATGTTCGTCGGCAGCCACAGCGTGGCGCAGGCGTTGGGCACGTCGACGACGCCGGAAATATGGCCCTGGACGGGCGCGGTGCCGAGGATCGAATAGGCCTGAGCGCCGCTGTAGCCGAACTTCTTGAGATATTCGATCGCGTTGAGGCAGGCCTGTTGGGGGTCGCCCCAGACTGTCTCGATGTTGTGTGCCTGAAAAAGGAATGTATGAGGACCTATATCCAACCGCTGAAGAAGTCAGTCGAGAACGAGATCAAGGTGCGCGTGGATCAGACGTTACTCGGGCCTCAAGGATTACTGCGAGTTCCTCCAGAGCCCGCAAAGCTACGTCGTCACGGAAGTTCTACGTAAGACGCTGCGGAAGGATCGAGCCTTTACCGTCTGGCTTAGCCGACGCGGTGCACCGAAAGCGCAAGTGGCTGCTGTAGGAAAGTCGAAGCGGGCGTGCGAGTACTGGTCGAGAATCGGGGGCTGCTTAGCGTGATGCTCGCCGCTACCACGGGCACC
>JACMIV010000029.1 GCA_014380965.1 Rhizobiaceae bacterium
AAGCAGTTGATGGCGTTGGACATGGGTTCGCTCATCGCCGGCGCGAAATATCGCGGCGAATTCGAGGAGCGGCTGAAGGCGGTCCTCTCGGAAGTCACCTCCGCCGATGGTCAGATCGTCCTCTTCATCGACGAGATGCACACGCTTGTCGGCGCAGGGAAGGGCGAGGCGTCCATTGCGTCGGCGCGACGACGCTCGACGAATACCGGAAGCATGTGGAGAAAGACCCGGCGCTTGCCCGTCGATTTCAGCCGGTCTTCGTCTCCGAGCCGACGGTCGAGGACACGATCTCGATTCTGCGCGGCTTGAAGGAAAAGTACGAGCAGCATCACCGCGTCCGCATCTCGGATTCGGCGCTTGTCGCCGCGGCGCAACTCTCGAACCGCTACATCACCGACCGGTTCCTGCCGGACAAGGCGATCGACCTCGTAGACGAGGGCGCGGCACGGTTGCGGATGCAGGTGGATTCCAAGCCCGAAGCGCTGGACGAGGTCGACCGGCGAATCATGCAGCTCAAGATCGAGCGCGAGGCGTTGAAGCGCGAGAGCGACGATGCCTCCCGTTCGCGGTTGGAGCGCCTCGAAGGAGAGCTTGCAAATCTCGAGGAGGAATCGGCGGATATCACGCAGGCCTGGCAGGCGGAAAAGTCGAAGCTGGGACTGGCTGCCGACATCAAGAAGCGGCTCGACGAGGCGCGCAACGATCTCGCGATCGCCCAGCGCAAGGGCGAGTTCCAGCGGGCGGGCGAACTGGCCTACGGCGAGATCCCGCAGCTCGAGCGCGACCTCGTCGCGGCCGAGGCCGAGGAAGTCGGCGGCGCGGCGTCGATGATGGAAGAGACCGTCACTCCCGATCATATCGCGCAGGTCGTCGCGCGATGGACGGGAATTCCGATCGATCGGATGCTCGAAGGCGAGCGTGACAAGCTCCTGCGGATGGAGGATGCGCTCGGCAAGCGCGTCGTCGGCCAGGGCGAGGCGGTGCAGGCCGTCTCGCGTGCGGTGCGCCGGTCGCGCGCCGGCTTGCAGGACCCGAACCGTCCGATCGGATCGTTCATTTTCCTCGGGCCGACAGGCGTCGGCAAGACGGAGCTCACGAAGGCGCTGGCGCAGTTTCTCTTCGACGAAGAGACGGCGATGGTGCGGCTCGACATGTCCGAGTTCATGGAGAAGCATTCCGTATCCCGGCTGATCGGGGCACCTCCGGGCTATGTCGGCTACGAGGAGGGCGGCTCGCTGACAGAGGCGGTGCGGCGCAGGCCTTATCAGGTCGTCCTGTTCGACGAGATCGAGAAGGCGCATCCGGACGTGTTCAACGTGCTCCTTCAGGTTCTCGACGACGGGCGCCTGACGGACGGGCAGGGACGCACGGTCGATTTTCGCAACACGCTGATCATCATGACGTCCAATCTCGGCGCGGAGTACCTGACGGGTCTTTCCGACGAGGAGGATGTCGACAGCGTGCGCGAACAGGTGATGTCGGTCGTGCGGATGGCCTTCCGCCCGGAATTCCTCAATCGCGTCGACGAGACGATCCTGTTCCACCGCCTGAAGCGCTCGGAGATGGGGGCTATCGTCGATATCCAGTTCAGGCGGCTGCAGGCGCTGCTGACCGATCGCAAGATCGTGCTCGACCTCGACGACGGCGCGCGGACGTGGCTTGCCGGCCGCGGCTACGATCCCGCCTATGGAGCGCGGCCGCTGAAGCGCGTCATCCAGCGCGAGGTTCAGGATCCGCTTGCCGAGAAGATTCTCCTCGGCGAGATCCGCGACGAGCAGACGGTGAAAATCGGAGCCGGTAGCGACCGGCTGACCTTCTACGTCGTCGGGTCGAAGGCAGGGGCGTCAGGAGACCACGTCGCGGCCTGATCGCCGCCCAAGATCTGCCGAATTCATAGCAAAAGGCCCGCGATCGGCGAGATCGCGGGCCTTTTGCGTCATGATAGCGGCTTTAGACGACGAGGAAGTCGTCGG
>JACMIV010000030.1 GCA_014380965.1 Rhizobiaceae bacterium
CGGCGTCGAGGCGCGGCGCTGCCGATCGTGCTCGATCCTGTCCTTGCCGCCTCCTCCGGGGGGCTGCTCCTCGACGAGCCGGGAATCGACCGGCTCCTCCAGGGGCTGATGCTGCTTGCGACGGTCACGACGCCGAACATCGTCGAACTCGCCGCTCTCGCCGGGCGGCTCGGCGGCGAAACTGGAGCGGATGTCGGCGCGCGGGCGCTGGCCCTCCTCGCAGCGGGTGCACCGGCGGTCCTCGCCAAGGGCGGCCATGCGGAAGGACCGATCGCGGAAGACATTCTGTTCAGGCAGGACAGCGCCCCGCCTGTCCGCTTCGCGGCGCCGAGGTCGGCCGCCTCACTGCGCGGCACCGGCTGTGCGCTTTCGACCGCCATCGCCGTCCATCTGGCCGCCGGGCGCGACCTGGAGACGGCCTGCCGCCTCGGCAAGGCGCATCTCTCCGCACTGTTCGATGCGGCGAGTTCTTCGACTTCCAATCCCTCGCCCGAGCCATGCGTAGGCGGGTGAAGACCTTCGTCCGTGACGCGCGCGCCCGCTCTTCGAACGCTCAGCCGATCGAGCTAATTCGGATGGCCTTGGCTCCCGTCCGAAGCGTCCCGCGTCCGAGAGCCGCGAGAACGTCGAGCCGATCGGTGATCGTGAGGAACGGGTTTCCGGCGAGCTGGCCTGCCTTGCTCGCGAAGGCGCAAGGCCCGTAGGCGAAGAGGATTTCCGTCTCGCTGACGCCGCCGGGATAGAGGATGAACTGGCCGGGCGCGGGATGGCTCGTCGCGTTCTCGTAGGGCAGGCCGAAATCCTGGTCCCCAAGCGGAATCCAGCAGGCTTCGCCGGACCAGCGGACGTGGATGATGCGCTCCTCGTAAGGCAGGATGCCGGCGATCGCCGCCACCGTCTTCGGCGCGAGCGCGGTCTCGAAACGCGCGGGAAACGTCTCGTCGTCGATCTCGACCACGATCTCGGCCCTGTCCGTCACGGCCTACTCCTCGTCCACGATCCCGAAGCGGTGCATCTTGAGATACAGCGCCTGGCGGCTGAGCCCGAGGACGCGGGCGGCGGAGGCGCGGTTGTCGCCGGTGAGCTTCAGCGCGGCCTCGATGCACATCCTCTCGATCACGTCCGTCGTGTCGCGGACGAGGTCCTTCATCGGCACGCGGCCGATCATCTCGCTGAGGCTTTCGGCGGTCCGCATGAGATCGCTGTTGCCGCGCGGCGTCTGCGTGGCCTCCTCGGAGCGGGGCCGCATGACGAAGGCGTAGCCGGAGGGCCGGCCGCCCTCCGTGCGGGCGACGGCGGAGAGTTCGACCTCGCTCGACTGGCCGTTCGCCCCGCGCACCGTGCCGGAGAACAGCGCCAAGCGGCCGCGCCGGCGGACATCGGCCAGCAGCACGTCCTCGTCGATCCCGTGCCAGTGGAAGAATGTCTCGAGCGGCTTGCCGATGGCGTGAGCGGCGAGCGGCAGGCCGGCCAGAATGAGGAAAGCCTCGTTGGTCCAGACGACCAGCCCGTCCTCGTCCGACAGGAGCACCGCCTCAGTCGCGTCCCGCACGAGATCGACGAGACGCTGGTCCGGCCCCGCAGGCCCTCCCGCCCCGGTCTCGGCTGCTTCGAGCCGGATCATCACCAGCTTGAGATCGCCGGCCCGGAACAGTTCGGCAGCAAGCGACAGGCGATCTCGGCCCCCCTGCGCGGGCAAACGCACGGTTTCACGCAAGCCGGAGGCGAGGACGGCCCCGACGAGCGCCTGAACATCCCCCTGATGCGGCTTGTCGAAGGCGCTCGCGACCTTGCGGCCGGCGAGGTCCGCCGCGTCGGACCCCAAGAGCGCTGCCGCTCGCGGGTTGGCCTCACGGATCTTGGAGCTCTCGGCATCTACGACGATCATCGCATCGCCGGCGGTCTCGAAGAGGAGCCGGTAATGGGCTTCGGCCTGGCGCTGGCGCTGGCCGCTCTGCTCGGCCGTGCGCCGGCTCGCCACGAGCCGCGACTGAAGATCGGCGACGACGCGCAGATCGCGGCCGACAAGAGCGACATCGCCGTTCGCGCCGATCGAGACCGCGGAATATTGCATCGGCAGCTCGCGCCCCGCACCGAGGGGATGACCGATCTCGAACTTCTTGGCGGGCCTGCCGTCGCGCGTCGCGCGGAGCATCGCACGCAGCGTCGCAAGCTGCTCGGGACGGACGATGTCGGTGACGGGCAAGCCGATCCAGGCGGGAAGCCGCGCGCCGGGAAGGTCGGTCAAAGTGTGCAGGATGTCGCGCACGATATCGTCGGCGTCGAGAACGAGCGTGAGATCGGCAGCGGCCGCGACGAGGCCGGCTACCGTTCGCGGATCGACCGCAAGCGCCGGCGCTTTCGACTTCAATGTGGAGACCATGATGGCTAAGTGCCCGTAACGAGGTGTCGATGCGCCTGAGCCAAGCCCTTTTCGAGCGGCCCAGACCGGCCAGGCGGAATGCCAAGGCGACCATCTTCGGTTCGAAAACCGATGCGCGCGGGATGGTTCTGCGTCGCAACATAATCTCGCGTCGCTCTGTATTTGTCCAGTGCTGCATTGCAGCAAGTGTCCGCGCTTTTGGACATCCTGCTCTGTATCCTTAAAAGGACGTGCTACGTCCCGACCGGACCCGGTGGATGTGCTCGACCACGCGTCGCCGACGGCAGAGGATGCCCGCGACAGCCCATCACCGGGACGGGACGCTGCTGAGGATTGCCCGGCGCCGTCGAAGCATGTGAGGCTGAATCCGAAGGAGAGCCTGTCTTGTGTTGAAGCGGACCGTCGATCTGTCGTCATGTGATTCGGAACCGATCCATATCATCGGCGGGGTGCAGCCGAACGGCGCTCTGCTGGCAGCCGATGCGCGGACGGGGATCGTCGCCTTCGCCAGCGACAACCAGGGGGACTATTTCGGAAAGCCCGCAGCCGAATTGCTGGGTCAGCCGCTGTCCGCCCTATTCGGCGAGATGCAGGGCCAGGCGCTCCTGGCCGAGAGCCGTGAACCATCGCAGCCGGAGCATCTGCGTCCTTCCTTCCTCGACATCGGGCGGTCCGATGGCTCGTCTGTCGCCATCGAGTGCTACCCGCATAGGCTGAAGGGGCGAATCGTCCTCGACTACGTGCCGCGCGAACCCGGTCCCGCCAATCCATGGGACGATGACCTCATCCGACAGAGGATCATCTCGGATCTCGTGCGGCCGGACTCGCTCGGGGATCTCGCAAGCGTCGCCGCCGGCATCATCCGGGAGGTGACCGGCTTCGACCGGGTGATGATCTACCGTTTCGCCCCCGACAGGCATGGCGAGGTCATCGCCGAGAGCACGATCCGGCCGGACAGTTTTCTCGGCCTTCATTACCCGGCCTCCGACATTCCCGATCCCGCGCGCCGGCATTTCGCGCTCAACCTCATTCGCAGCATCCCCGACATTCGCGCCGTGCCGGTGCCGATCATCGGCCGCTCCGGAGGCGTTGCCGACGCAACGTCCGACGATCCGCTGGATCTCACCTTCTCCAAGCTCCGGGCGGTCGCGCCCGTCCACGTCGAATATCTCGTGAACATGGGCGTCGGTGCGAGCCTGTCGATCTCGCTCATCGCCAACGGCGAGCTCTGGGGGCTGGTCGCTTGCCATCATTACGGCCCGTTGCACCTTTCCTGGAGCCGACTGCGCTTTTGCGAGCTTCTGGGGGGAACGATCTCGGCGCTCCTGCAGAGCCAGGAGAATGCCGTCCAGCTTCGCCACTCCATTCGGGCGGAGAAGATCGCTTTCGCCATCGAGCGCGAAGCGCGGCTTGGCAGGCCTCTGGCGCAGGTCGTTCTCGACCATGCCGGGCAGTTGATGGCCGAATGCGACGCCCAAGGCATGATCCTGAAGCTCGGCGGCAGGTCCACGGGGATCGGCAAGCTCCCGCCCGGCGGATGGTCTCCGTCGGACCTGTCCGGTGCTCTCGTCGACGGCATCTCGGCCTTCGACCAGATCTGCGGCGGCGGGGTGGCGGATGGAGCGACTTCGACGGCGCCGCACGGCGAGATCGCAGGCGCCGCGATGCTGGAGCTGTCGGACGACGGCGAGGACTGGCTCGTGCTCTTTCGCGAGGAGTTCGAGCACACGATCCGCTGGGCCGGAAAGCCGGTGAAGCGCGAGACGGCGCTCGGCGACGGAACGGTCCGCCTCTCGCCGCGGGGCTCGTTCGCCCTCTGGCGGGAGGAACGGCGAGGCCGCAGCCGGCCGTTCACGGCGACCGACGCGGAAATCCTGCGCATCACGCGGCGGGCGCTCTTCGCCATGAACAGTCTCGACCGGGAACGGGCCGCGGTCGCGGCGAAAGCCGAGGCGGAGGCGGCGGAGATGCGGATGCGGCTCACGCTGCTCGATGCCGCCCGAAACCGGTCCCTCGGAGAACTCGCCGCAGCGCTGGCCCATGAACTCAACCAACCGCTCTCGGCGGTGAGCAACTACGTCAATGCCTGCCGGCAGGAGTTGAAGAACTACGGTCTCGCCATCCCCGCCCATGTCAGCGGTCTCATGCAGAACGCCGTGACGGAAGCCTCGCGCGCGGCCGATCTGGTACGCCGCCTGCGCGACCTCATCGGCTCCGGCGAAGTCGCCGTCGAGCACGCCGATCTCCACGCGGTCATCCGGCAGGGCGTCGACCTTGCCATGGCGGCTTCCCAGAACGTCGACGCCACGGTGAGGTTTCGCTTCGACGAGACCCTCCGCCCGCTGCTGATCGATCCCGTCCAGATCGCCCAGGTGATCCTCAATCTCGTCCGCAACAGCCTGACCGCCATGCGCGACCGCAACCAAAGGGTTCTCACCATCACGACGCGAGTCCACGGGGAAATCGCGGAAGTGTCGGTCCACGATACCGGCAGGGGTATCGACCCGTCGATCCACCGGACGCTCTTCGAGCCTTTCCGCAACTCGACGACGAGCGGGATGGGCATCGGCCTATCCCTTTGCCGCTCGATCGTCGAAGCTCACGGCGGGAAGATATCGGTCCGTCCCGCCGAGATGGGAACGGAGTTCGTCTTCACCCTGAAGCTTGCGGAGGAGTGCGATGAGTGAGGCCACCGCGAGCCTTCGCATCTATGTCGTCGACGACGATGCCTCCGTCCGCAATTCGCTGTCCGCGTTTCTCTCGGCCCACGGCTTCGATCCCGTGGCCTATGCCGACGGGGAGGATTTCCTGGCCGGTTTCGAGCCCTCGACCGCTTTGTGCGCCTTTCTCGACGTCCGCATGCCCGGTCTCAGCGGCATGGAAGTCCAGGCCGTGCTGACCGGGCGCGGGATCGCGCTGCCGCTCATCATCCTGACGGCGCATGGGGATGTCCCCATGGCGGTCGTCGCGATGAAGCACGGAGCGATCGACTTCATCGAGAAGCCGGCATCGGAGATGCAGCTCCTCGATGCCATCGACGCTGCCGCATCGCTTCGATCGCAACGCCCGCAGGCCGGCCTTCATGAGGGCGTCGTCGCCGAGCGGCTCGCCCGCCTCACCCACCGCGAGAAGAACGTGCTCGATCATCTCATTCTCGGGAAAACCAGCAAGCATATTGCCGACGAACTCGGGATCAGCCAGCGCACGGTGGAGATCCATCGCTCCCGCATCCGCGAAAAGATGGAGGCGCGGGGACTCTCCGACCTCATCCTCATGATGCGTTGACGGGCCGGACGGTCGTTCCTTTGGCCCCTTAAAGGTGCATGCCGCCGCCGAACGAGCATACGTAGGAAACATCTAGGGGATTTTCCGAGATAGAAGGCCGACCGATTTCGTCCGTAAGGTGCTGGATGGGGAAACGGTGCGGACCAGGAGATCGAAAAGCTCCGGCGCACGGCACGGGAGGCGATACGCTTTGTCGGCTTGCAACTCACCTGAAATCGACAACAACGGTCGCTTCTCCACGCGGCCGAGTCGCGTCAAGCGACTTCACTTGGTAGCAGCCATGGATGACGAACTGATGGCGGCCGTCGAGGGCTGGCGCAGCGCGAACGGCGTGCGTGACCAGTCCGATGCCATCAACGAGCTGGTCCGCATTGGGCTGATGAGCGAGATCGCGAAGATTTATCGGATGGTCACCGAAAGCCGCGATAACGAGGGCCATGCCGCCAACGACGAGGATCGCCAGCGGGCATGAGCTTCAT
Organism: Rhizobiaceae bacterium; assembly: GCA_014380965.1. Classification (GTDB taxonomy): domain Bacteria; phylum Pseudomonadota; class Alphaproteobacteria; order Rhizobiales; family Rhizobiaceae; genus Plantimonas. The sequence continues at coordinate 6,148 of JACMIV010000030.1, forward strand.
GGTTGGAGCGGAGGTTAAGCTGGCCGTTTCGCCTGTTGCCTCGCCGTGAACAGCACGCGCCGTCACGAGCTCGCCAAAAAACTTCATCCGCGCCGATGCGCTTGCCTTGTCGAAGCTGAGCGGACAGCGCGGCTCTTAAGTTCGTCTCTCTTAGTCGATGGATGCCTTCGTCAGCCAGGACATCGCGACCGACGATGCCGCAGCCGTTTGCCGAGTTCGGCGCCGTGCCGGCCTTCCTCTTTGCGGCCTATGTCACCCGCGTAGGCCGTGCGTCGCGGCCGACCTTCCGGCCGATAAAGTGTCAAACGTTCTTATGTAAATTCTGATTGACACTCGGCGCTATTGCGGCGAACCCTTGGTGACGGATCGCGGCCACGCGGGAGCGGATATCCGCAGCCCCCGACCCGCAGCTCCACTCTCGGGATGTCGCCATGGGCCAGAGCTATCCGTTTTCGGCAATCGTCGGGCAGGCAGAGATGAAGCTCGCCCTGATGTTGGCGGCCGTGGATCCGCGCATCGGCGGCATCCTCGTCTTCGGCGATCGTGGCACCGGCAAGACGACGGCCGTTCGCGGGCTCGCCCGGCTCCTGCCGCCGATGACGGTCGCCGGCGATTGCCGTTACAACTGCGAGCCGGCCGATACTGCAGACTTCTGCCCGCGCTGCAGGGCCGAGGCTGGCAGCGGGCGGCTGAAGTCGCGCAAGGCGCCGGTGCCGGTCATCGACCTGCCGCTCGGCGCGAGCGAAGACCGGGTCGCCGGCGCGCTCGATCTCGAAAAGGCGCTCGTCTCCGGCGAAAAGGCCTTCGAGCCGGGGCTTCTCGCGAGCGCCCACCGCGGCTTTCTCTATATCGACGAGGTCAATCTCCTGGAGGACCATCTCGTCGATCTCCTCCTCGACGTCGCCGCCTCCGGCGTCAACGTCGTCGAGCGCGAGGGCCTCAGCATCCGCCACCCCGCCCGCTTCGTCCTCGTCGGCAGCGGCAATCCGGAGGAGGGGGAACTGCGACCACAGCTTCTCGACCGCTTCGGCCTCTCCGTCGAGGTCGCCTCGCCGAAGGACGTTCCTTCGCGGGTCGAAGTGGTCAAGCGCCGCGACGCCTTCGACCGGAACCCGGAGGCCTTTCTGGAACTCTGGAAGCGCAAGGACGCGGCGCTCCGCATGAAGATCGGCAAGGCGCGCGAGCGGATCGACGCGATCGAGACCCCAGACAGAGTCCTGGAATTCGCCTCCGGCCTCTGCCTGATGCTCGGCGTCGACGGCCTGCGCGGCGAACTCACCCTCATGCGTTCGGCACGGGCGCTGACCGCGCTCGA
>JACMIV010000251.1 GCA_014380965.1 Rhizobiaceae bacterium
AGGGGTGGAGATTGGAACGTCATAGTTTTCGCCGTGCCTAAGGCGGTTTGGGCGATTGGCTTATCTCCCCTTGAGGGGGAGATGCCTGGCAGGGCAGAGGGGGGTCGCGACGGAGCTCTACGGCAGTGGTCCGGCGTCGTCCGCGCCTAACTCAGATAGCCCATCTGCGCGGCGATCGCGACGGCATGGGTGCGGTTGGATGCGTTCACCTTGCGCGTCGCCGCGGAGAGATACTGCGACACCGTGTATTCCGAGAGCGAGAGGATGATGCCGATCTCGGAGGAGGTCTTGCCGAGCATGGCGAGTTTCAGGCAGTCGCGCTCGCGGCCGGTGAGGGGATTGCCCTTGCGGTTGTCCTCGAACCGACAGGCGGCGAGGATGCCGAAGATGGCGAAGGCGGCGATCTGAAGCTCGGCGGTCTCCGCCTCGGTGATGTCAGTGCGGTGGCCGGCAAAGCCGATCGCCCCCTGAAACGAGGTCATGCCGTGAATGGGAAGGTAGAGCCCGCCGAGGTAGCCGTTGGCGGACAGGAGCCGGGCCGGCGGATTGGGCTCGTCCGGCTCGTCCGGGCCGTGCAGCATCTCGATGTCCCAGGCGAACGGCGTCGGCCCCGCCTTCAGCGCCCGGATGACGGGTGAAAAGCGCAGGAGGCCGAGCTTCTCGTACGCTTTCAGGAACGCCATTTCCCAGTTGCCGAAGACGAGCTTCAACTCGACGCGGTTGTCGTCGGCCGAGGGGATGACGAAGACGGCGAAGCGCCGATAGCCGTAGGCGGCGGCGATCTCTTCCAGCGACGAGGCGAGGGAGACTTCGTCCCAGGGCTGATCGAGAGATTGAAGGATCGTCATCGCCTTGGACATCGTATCGGCCGCTCCTCGTTGAGCTCAAAGCCTCGATTCGGTTCGTCGTGAACCGGGAAGACCAAGAGCCCTCTGTTGTCGCTTGCCTTCGGCAAACGGTCCGCGGTGGCGACGATGACGGTGCCGACGATCACCTCCGGCGCGTCGTGCCGGACGGTCGCGTCCGGATCCGGACGATTGGCGCGGCATCGCCTGTCGAAAACCCGGCGGTTCCGCATACCGCCGCGCCTCCTCGGTGCCGAATCAAATCATAGCGCACCCTCCGCGCGAATGGCGCGCGCTTTCTTATGTCTTTTGGTTAAGACAGGCGGGCGAGACCTTCGGCCAGCGCGTCCGGCAGCCCGGAGAGGTCTCCGACATAATCGGGCACGTGACCCGACCCTTCCGCGACGACCTTGGGCGCGAAAGGATTGGCGTCGAAGACCTGCCAGAGATCGGCACGGGCGGCATAGAGCGGAAAATTGGCGATGGACCGGCGGAAGCGACGCCGCGCGTCTTTCTCCGGCACGTCGTGGCCGCCTTCCGCGACGCGCCGGGCGATGCGGGCGAGCGCCATCTCCTCGTCCGCCACGCAGAAGTAGAGCAGATGCACCCGGAACCCCGCCGCCTTCGCCCGGTCGAGGGTGCGAAGATGGGTGCGCCCGGCAAGCGTCGTCTCGAGGCTGAAGGAGTGCCGGCCGCGCCCGTTGCCGGCGATGAGGTCGTCGATCATGGACAGCGCGACGCGCGAGGCCCTGATCGCTCCGCTCTCGGGCGCCAACGGGCTGAGCCCCCGCGCGATCTCGTCGAGATTGACGAAGCTCGTCTCGCCGGTGAGCCGCTTGATCTGGCGGAAAGCGAAGGTCGTCTTGCCGACGCCGTTCGGTCCGGCGACGAGCCAAAGGGTGGCGGGCGCCATCGCAAACTCCCATGTAGCGCAACGAGCCGTTCTCATAGCACATGGGATCGGACACAGGATCAGCGCATCCCGGCTTGTGCCGGGCCCGCCTTGCAAGAGACAGAGATGACCGATTTTTCTCCCCGCGAGATCGTATCCGAGCTGGACCGCCACATCAT
>JACMIV010000252.1 GCA_014380965.1 Rhizobiaceae bacterium
AGACGATGATGTCGGGTGTCACCTCGAAATGATCGGCCGCGAATGGCGCTCCCATGCGCCCGAAGCCGGTGATCACCTCGTCGAAGATGAGAAGAATGCCGTGCTGGTCGCAGATCTCGCGAAGGCGCTTCAGATACCCCTTCGGCGGCGGCAGGACGCCGGTCGAGCCGGCGACCGGCTCGACGATGACGGCGGCGATGGTGGAAGGGTCGTGGAGGGTCGCGATCCGCAGCAGGTCCTCGGCCAACTCGATGCCGTGCTCCGTCTCGCCGTTCGGATAGGGGTTGCGAACCGGATCGTGCGTATGGCGCATGTGATCGACGCCCGTCAGCATCGTTCCGAACATCTTGCGGTTGCCGACGATGCCGCCGACCGAGATGCCGCCGAAATTCACGCCGTGATAGCCGCGTTCGCGCCCGATCAGCCGGAAGCGCGAGCCCTGCCCGACAACGCGCTGATAGGCGAGCGCGATCTTCAGCGCCGTTTCGACGGATTCGGAGCCCGAATTGGTGAAGAACACATGGTCGAGCCCGGTCGGGGCGATGGCGGCAAGGCGCGAGGCGAGTTCGAAGGCCTTGGGATGACCCATCTGGAACGCCGGCGCGTAATCGAGTTCGGCCGCCTGTTTCTGGATCGCCTCGGTGATCTTCGGGCGGCAATGGCCGGCGTTGACGCACCAGAGCCCGGCCGTCCCGTCGAGAACCTGCCGACCGTCGGAGGTCGTGTAGTGCATGTCCTTGGCGCCCACGAACATGCGCGGGCTCTCCTTGAACTGCCGGTTCGCAGTGAACGGCATCCAGAAGGCTTCGAGGTTGTTGGTCGGCACGGCATGGTGCGAGAAGGGCAAACCCTCCTCGATCGGCGTAAACTCGTTCATGGCAATCGAGGCTCCAGCTCCCGGGCCGTCGACCTTGCGCTGGCGCAGGGAGGACCGGATTCTTGACTAGATGGTCAAAATGGAGGCTAGAAGGTGGGGTGGAGCCGGTCAAGCTGCTTCGCCGGCGAAAGATGCAGTTTGCTGCGCTGCATATAGACTAGGCAAGGGGCACTGGGCATCGGGTTCCGGGCAGCGCCACGGGACGGGTCGCGGGATGGACGCCAAGGTCGAACGCTCCCCGGGGTCGGACTTGCCGGCGGACGAGGGCGACGATCGTCAACGCACGCGCATCCAGGCCATCAACCGCGGAATCATCATCGAGGCTGCGCTCGACGTCTTCTCGATCCATGGCTTCCGCGGCTCGACCGTCGACCAGATCGCCCGGCGCGCCGGCATGTCGAAGCCCAATCTCCTCTACTACTTCCGGCGCAAGCAGGACATCTACGCGGCCGTTCTCGAGCTGACGCTCGCCGAATGGCTGGCTCCGCTCGAAGCGCTCGATCCGGCGGGCGACCCGATCGAGGAGTTGCGGCGCTACATCTCGAAGAAGCTCGATCTTGCGGCCGAAAAGCCGGCGGCATCGCGGCTCTTCGCCAACGAGATCCTCGCCGGCGCCCCGGCGATCGGCAGCTTTCTCAACACGCGCCTGAGGGCTCTCGTGCAGGAGAAGGCGGCTGTCATCCGGACCTGGGTCGGCGAAGGCCGCCTCGCCCCCATCGATCCCTATCATCTCCTCTTCACCATATGGGCGACGACGCAGCACTACGCCGATTTCGACATCCAGATCCGGGCGATCCTCGGCGATCAGGTCGGCAAGCCCGGTTTCCGCGAGCAGACCGCGCAGGCGGTGCTCTCGATCGTTCTGAACGGGATCAGGCCGCGAATGTGAGGGTCGCGCAATGCACGGAGCAGCTTGCCCCGTGCGTCGATCCTTCCATCTTCCGAGCGCCGGCACGGGACCGGCCAAGGGAGGAATGCATGGCAAAACTGATCGCAATCTACAGGCAGCCCGGGGATCCGGCGGCTTTCGACGCCTACTATCGATCGACCCACGCGCCGCTGGCGAAGACGATTCCTGGCCTGCGGCACTACGATATCAGCCGCGGCCCCATCGCCGGCGCCAGCGCCGACGGCATCTATCTCGTCGCAACGCTCAGCTTCGACTCGCTGAAGGATATCGAAGAGGGCCTAGCCTCGCCCGAAGGTCAGGCGACGGCCGCCGATCTGTCCAATTTCGCCGACGGCGGCGTCGATCTCATGATGTTCGAGACGCAAGACGCCTGACGCCCCTCCCGGTCGCGCGCCCCCGAAGCTGCGGCGGGCGCGCGAGCACGCAGCGGACGACGTTGCAACGAACCCTACTCGGCCGCCTCTGCGATTTTGGCTGAAGGATTGTTCGGATGGGTCGTCCAGTTGGCGTAAGTCGCGGGGATGGGCTTCCTCGTGCGCGGATCGATGCCGCCGATCTCCTCCATCGTGATGCAGTTCTCGACGGGGCAGACGTTGACGCAGAGGTTGCAGCCGACGCATTCCTCGTCGATCACCTCGAAATGGCGCCTGCCGTCCACCATCGCGGTGATCGCCTGATGCGAGGTGTCCTCGCAGGCGATGTGGCAGCGGCCGCATTGGATGCAGAGGTCCTGATCGATCCGCGCCTTGGTGACGTAGTTGAGGTTGAGGTACTGCCAGTCGGTGACGTTGCGCACCGCGCGCCCGGTGAAGTCGTCGAGAGTCGCGTGGCCCTTCTCGTCCATCCAGTTCGACAGCCCCGAGATCATCTCCTCGACGATCTTGAAGCCATAAACCATCGCCGCGGTGC
>JACMIV010000253.1 GCA_014380965.1 Rhizobiaceae bacterium
CCCCCTTGCGTCCCGGCAGGAGATGCTGCTCATCAACATCGAGCGCGATCTTGCCGACCGCGAGGCTCGGGCCGGCGCCTCCATCGAGTTCCTGCTCGGTTACGGCCTTCTGCCCGGTGACATACGGCGGCTTTGAGTGGAGCGTACTGGGCAAGACGGTCGCCGACTTTCACAAGCATCACGTGATCGACAGGCGGAAAGAAAAGGTGCTCCCCTCACCGCTTCGTCATCCTCGCGCCGTGCGCGGGGACCCATGCCGAAGCGAAAGTCACGACAGTATCGGCTCAGAAACGCGTCGTTCCTGACCCTGGTCTGTTACCTCGACCGCTTCGGCCTCAGGGCGAGCCGCTTGTCTCGCCCGTCCTGCGGACGCTCCCCGCCTTCGGCGAGGATGACGAAGTTGATATGTTGGCGCCTCTTGCGAGGCTATTTCGTCTCCCGGGCATGCAGTCCGGCACAGTGGAGTTCGTCATGTTCGGATATGTCGCGGGTCTTCCGGCCTTCCTCGCCTACTTCCTGACCGGCGTCATCGCCCTCGGGCTCTTTGCGGTCGCCTATTCCGCCGCCACCCCGCATCACGAGTTGCGCCTCATCCGCACGGGGAACACCGCGGCCGTCGTCGCCTTTCTCGGAGCGATCCTCGGCTTCTCGCTGCCGCTCGCCTCGGCCGCGGCCAATTCCGTCAGCATCGTCGATTTCCTGATCTGGGCGCTCGTCGGCGGCCTCGTCCAGGGCGTCGCCTTCCTTGGCGCGTCGCTGACGATGTCCGGGCTTGCCGCCCGCATCACTGCAGGAGAAATGGCGGGCGGCACCTGGGCCGCCGGCATCGCGGTGGCGGTCGGCATGCTCAATGCCGCCTGCATGACCTATTGAGGAGGCCAAAATGAAGAGACGCTTTACCGGAAGAAGACCGCCTTTTCTCGTCCTCGGCACGATCGCCGCAAGCGGGCTCGTGCTGTCCGCCTGCGGCGAGGAACCGCCGGCCGAAATCGTATACAATTCTGCTGCACAGTGCATCGAGGCCGGTGTCGATACCGAGATCTGCAATGCAGAGTACCAGCAGGCGCTTCAGCAGCACGTCCAGAACGCGCCGAAGTTCAACGCGGTGGCCGTCTGCGAAGCCGAGTATGGCGAGGGTCGCTGCATGGAGGCGGGCACGCAGAGCGCGAGCGGGACCGGCGGCTTCTTCGTGCCGTTCATGACCGGCTATCTCGTCTCTTCCGCGATCTCGAACCTTACGAACTACGCCGCCTACCGGAACTACCGGCGCGACACCGGCTACAATTCGGCGCCGATCTATACCAGCCGTGGTGGCCAGACCTTTCGCAGCGACCCGCCGGCGATCGGCCAGGCCCCGCAACAGCGCCCCTACAACGTCAACACGCGGACGGTGTCGCGGCAGGGTTTCGGCGGCCTCTCGTCGAACCGCAGCTCGTTCGGCGGCTGAAGATGCGCCGCGTCAAGATTGCAGAGCGCGAGGGTTGGCGCGAACAGGCCGAGGCCGTCGGTTTCGGCTTCCACGAAATGTACGGCGAGCCTTACTGGCTCGACGATACGGCCTTCCTCTTCAAGATGGACGAAATCGAGACCGCCATCGAGGCGCCCAGCGAGGACCTCCACGCGATGTGCATGGACCTCGTCGGCGATGTCGTTTCGTCCGAGCGCGATCTCGAACGGCTGGCGATACCCCCTGCCCTCTTCGACGTCGTGCGCGCCTCCTTCGAGCGGCGCGAGCGCCATCTCTACGGCCGCTTCGACCTCGCCTATACAGGCGCGGGACCGGCGAAGCTCCTCGAATACAATGCCGACACGCCGACCGGCGTCTTCGAGACCGCCTACTTCCAGTACAACTGGCTGACCGACCAGGTCGCCCTTGGCCGCCTTCCGGCGGGTGCCGACCAGTTCAACCTCCTGCAGGAAAAGCTGATCGAGGCGTTCGGCACCTTTCCGAAAGGCCCGATCTTCCACTTCGCCGCCGTGACGGAGAACGACGAGGATCGCGGCACGGTCGCCTATCTCATGGACTGCGCCATCCAGGCCGGCCACGAGACGGCGCTGATCGACATCTCCGACATCGGCGTCGATGCGGAGGGGCGCTACACGGACCCGATGGAACGCACGGTCGACCGCTGCTTCAAGCTCTACCCCTGGGAGGACATGCTCCGCGAGCCCTTCGCCAAGTACCTCGCGGGGACGCAGACCGAATTCGTCGAGCCGGCCTGGAAGGCAGTCCTCTCGAACAAGGGCATCCTACCGCTGCTCTGGGAGCGCCATGAGGGCCATCCCAATCTCCTGCCGGCCTTCTTCTCGGACGATCCGCGCTCGGCCAGCCTCGAAAACGCCGTTCGCAAGCCGCTTCATTCGCGGGAGGGCGAGAACATCGCGATCACCGAAGGCGGCCGGGAAACGGACCGCACGGACGGCGACTACGGCGACGGTCCGACGATCCTCCAGGAACTGACGCCGCTTTTCGAGGCCGAAGGCCAGTTCGCCGTGCTCGGCCCCTGGATCGTCGGCGACGCCTGCTGCGGCCTTGCCGTCCGCGAGGACCGCTCGCGCATCACGCGCAACCTCTCGCGATTCGTGCCGCACGCCATCCTCGACGAGGCGGACTACGCCGCGTTCGCGGGGTGACGTCAGACGCTTTGCGGGCCGGTTTTGCCGGCAAGCCGACGCCTCGAGCGACTATCCTGCCGGCGCAGGAACCGTTCGCACGAACGCGTCCCAGCACGGGGACAGGCTGATCCGCGTGTGCTTGCCGAGACCCGGCGTGTAGAGCTTCAGGAGCGCTTGGTTGGCGTTGGTGACGGGGCAGCGGGGATAGAGGACGAGGTCGCTCTCCTCCACCGCGGCGATCACGGTCGCGTCCGGGTTCGGCACGGCGCGAAATGGATCGGCGCCGATCGCGATGGCGTGCGGGGCCGAGCGGTCGAGAAGCCAGGGGAAGGGGTTGATGAAGTTGAGGTTCATGATCGTTCCGAAGCGCACGCCGTTTGTCGCCTCGTAGGCGAGGATCGCCGAGACCGCCTCGTCCGCCGTCATCAGCCACGTCAGCTGGAAATCCGGCTCGGCATAGAGCGTGAAGGTCGGCAGCTGATGGCTGTCGGCAAGAAACTGGTAGGCCTCCGGAAAACGGCGGTAGGTCTCGATCATCGTGCGAGCGCGTGTCATCACCTCGCCGCGCTGCGTAACCGCCCCCATGACGCCGAGATGCGTGTGGTCCAGCCGTTCGTAGAGGATTTGGCCGACGGTCGCGCGCGCGGACCGATGGATCACCTCCATGAAGGTCGGCAGGACGCTCGCGGCGACGAGGGCGAGAACGAGGGCGAGCGGCGCGCC
>JACMIV010000031.1 GCA_014380965.1 Rhizobiaceae bacterium
ACCTCTTCCGCCGTCGTCGTCGGCATCTAGCGGGCGCTCGCCCTCCTCGCCGTCTGCCTCGGCCTCACCAACGGCGAGACTGTCGCCGTCCTCTTCGAAGGCGCCGTCGACCTCCGTCGATTCTGCCAAGATGCCGTCGCTATCGCCTTCGCCGGCTCCCTGGTCGTCGCTGCCGCCGCGGCGACGCCGACGGCGCCGCTTGCGGCGCTGCTGATCGTCGCTCTCGCCGCCGTCAGCCGTCTCGGCAACGGCGAAGGCGTCTGCTTCGGCCTCGGGCTCCTCGTTCGTCTCCTCGACGAAGGGCTCCTCGGCCTCCTCCTCAGGTGCCAGCGCGACGAGAAGCGGCTTCGGCTCCCGGCGGACGGCCTCGGCTCCATGCTCGATGGCGCAATGCTGATGTCCATGCGAATCATCCGCCTCGACGACGATCCGAAGGCCGAAGTGCTGCTCCAGTTCCTCGATCGTGTGGCGCTTCTCGTTGAGCACGTAGAGCGCGGTCGCCGTCGGCACCTTGACGATGAGATCATGGGTCGAATGCTTCTGCAGATGCTCCTCGACGGCGCGCACGACATGCAGCGCGAGCGAGGAATTGGAGCGGATGTGGCCGACGCCGTCGCAGGTCGGGCAGATCCGGGTCGTCGATTCCAGAACGCTTGCGCGGATGCGCTGGCGGCTCATCTCCATCAGGCCGAAATGCGAGATGCGTCCGACCTGGATGCGCGCCCGGTCGTCCTTCAGGCAGTCCTTCATCTTCTTCTCGACGGCGCGGTTGTTGCGCTTTTCCTCCATGTCGATGAAGTCGATGACGATGAGGCCGGCGAGATCGCGGAGGCGCAGCTGTCGCGCCACTTCCTCGGCCGCCTCGAGATTGGTCTGGTAGGCCGTGTCCTCGACGGAATGCTCGCGGGTCGAGCGGCCGGAGTTCACGTCGATCGCAACCAGCGCCTCGGTCTGGTTGATGATGATGTAACCGCCGGACTTCAGCGTGACGTGCGGCTGCAGCATCTTGTCGAGTTGCGCCTCGATGCCGCCGCGCGCGAAGATCGGCACGGGGTCGCGGTAGGGCTGGACGACCTTCGCCTGGCTCGGCATCAGCATCCGCATGAAATCCTTGGCCTCGCGGTAACCGGCTTCGCCGGAGACGAGGACCTGATCGATGTCCTTGTTGTAGAGATCCCGGATCGACCGCTTGATGAGACTGCCTTCCTCGTAGGTGAGGGCAGGGGCCGTCGACGAGAGCGTGAGGCTGCGGACGGTCTCCCAGAGCCGCATCAGATACTCGTAGTCGCGCTTCACCTCGGCCTTGGTGCGCATCGCACCGGCGGTGCGCAGGATGATGCCCATGCCCTTCGGCACTTCGAGCTCGCGCGCAACTTCCTTCAAACGCTTGCGGTCGGCGATGTTGGTGATCTTTCGGGAAATGCCGCCGCCGCGCGCGGTGTTCGGCATCAGCACGGAGTAGCGGCCGGCAAGCGAAAGGTAGGTGGTGAGCGCCGCGCCCTTGTTGCCGCGCTCTTCCTTGACGACCTGGACGAGCAGGATCTGGCGGCGCTTGATGACCTCCTGGATCTTGTACTGCTTGCGCGGTGCGCGGGGCGCGCGAACCGGGACCTCCTCCATCGCGTCTTCGGCGCCGACCTCGTCGACGACCTCGTCCTCCTCTTCCGAGTGTGGCGCTTCCTCGGCATTGCCGGAGCGGCGCGAGCGGGAGCGACGTCCGCGTCGGTGGCCGCTCGGCGAAACCTCGCCCTCGCCCGAGTCGTCCCCACCGCCGACGGTTTCGATGCCGCCATCGTCTCCGTTGGCGTCCTCGCCGGATTCTTCCGTTGCGTGGTCGTCGGACATCAACTCCGGCGCTTCGTGCTCGTTGTCCGACAGGGCGTGATCGTCGTGCCCATCATGGTGCGGCGCCGGGTCCGAGCCGCCGTCCTCGAAGTTCACCGGCTCGGAAACGCTGTCCTCCGCGGACGTGTCGGCCGCGCGAATCGACTTGCCGCCACCCGGTCGGCGCGGATTGGTACGAGGCCGCGCAAGCTTGCGCTCCTCGTCCTCCTCTTCCTCGCGCACCCGCGCCATCTCGTCTTCCATCAGCGCCTGACGGTCGGCGACCGGGATCTGATAGTAGTCGGGATGGATTTCGGAGAAGGCGAGGAAGCCGTGGCGGTTGCCGCCGTAATCGACGAAGGCGGCCTGGAGCGACGGCTCCACGCGCGTC
>JACMIV010000032.1 GCA_014380965.1 Rhizobiaceae bacterium
CGAGCGCCCGACAGTCGGCCTCCTCAACATCGGCGTCGAAGAGGTGAAGGGCCAGGACGACGTGCGCGAGGCGGGGCGGCTCTTGAAGGAGACCGAAATTCCCGGCCTCGACTATCGCGGGTTCGTCGAGGGCGACGATCTCGGCAAGGGGACCGTGGACGTCGTCGTGACGGAGGGCTTCACCGGCAACATCGCGCTGAAGACCGCGGAAGGCACGGCCAAGCAGATCGCCGGCTATCTCAAGGCCGCGATGACGCGCACCTGGCTAGCCCGCGCCGGCTACTTCCTCGCCAAAGGCGCCTTCGATCGGCTGCGCGACAAGATGGACCCGCGCAAAGTGAACGGCGGCGTCTTCCTCGGCCTGAACGGCATCGTCATCAAAAGCCATGGCGGGACCGATGCCGAAGGAACGGCGGCGGCGATCGATCTCGCCTTCGCCATGGCCGAGAACGGCCTTCGCGAGAAGATCGAGCAGGATCTTCGCACTTTCTACCTGCGCGTCTCCGAAGAGGCGGTGCAGGCTCTGCCGGAGACCATGGAATGAGCATGATACGGTCGATCGTCCGCGGAACCGGGTCGGCGCTGCCTGCGCGAATCATGAACAACCGGGATTTCGACGGCGTCGTCGAGACCTCCGACGAGTGGATCGTCCAGCGCACCGGCATCCGAAACCGCCACATCGCGGGGGAGGGCGAGACGACGGTTTCGCTCGCGGAAGCGGCCGCCCGCCGCGCCATGGAGGCCGCGGGCGTCACAGTGGACGAGATCGACCTCATCGTTCTCGCCACCGCGACGCCGAACAACACCTTTCCCGCCTCCAGCGTCCAGGTGCAGAAGCGCCTCGGCATGCGGCATGGCTTCGCCTTCGACGTCCAGGCGGTCTGTTCGGGCTTCGTCTTCGCGCTGACGACGGCGGATCTCTACATCCGGAGCGGAATGGCCAAGCGCGTCCTCGTCATCGGCGCAGAGACCTTTTCGCGCATTCTCGACTGGGAGGATCGCTCGACCTGCGTCCTCTTCGGCGACGGCGCGGGCGCGCTTGTCCTGGAGGCCTCGGTCGGCGCTGGAACGGCCGCCGATCGCGGCGTCCTCGTCTCCAAGCTCCGCTCGGACGGCGAGCACGAGGGCAAGCTCTTCGTGGACGGCGGCCCTTCGACGACAGGCACGGTCGGCAAGCTTCGCATGGAGGGACGCGAGGTCTTCAAGCATGCGGTCGGCATGATCACCGACGTCATCGAAGCGTCTTTCGAGGCGCTGTCGATCGGCCCGGACGACATCGACTGGTTCGTGCCGCATCAGGCAAATCGCCGTATCATCGACGCTTCCGCCAAGAAGCTCGGCATCGCTCCGGAGAAGGTCGTGATCACCGTCGAGGACCACGGCAACACGTCGGCAGCCTCGATTCCGCTGGCCATCGACCGCGCCGTGCGGGACGGCCGGATCAAGTCAGGCGATCTCGTTCTCCTCGAGGCGATGGGGGGCGGGTTTACCTGGGGCGCCGTCTTGGTAAGGTGGTAGGTACGTCGCGCAATTTCTCCAAGGGTTGCAGCGCTATCCGGACTGGACACCGCAAGCCTGTATACAGACGCGAAGACAACGACTTCGGCGCGCATAAGCCTACACTGAAACTTGATTAAGACCGCAATATCGGTATCTTGGAAGCAGCCACCGGATCGGTCGTCATCGTTGGGGAACGAACGATTGTTCCGAGGTCTAACAAGGGGATAGCAATGGGTGACAGGACGGTGACCAGGGCCGATCTCGCCGAGGCGGTCTTCCGCAAGATCGGCCTGTCGAGGACGGAATCTGCCTTTCTCGTGGAGATGATCCTCGAAGAGATCTGTTCGACGATCGCCCGCGGCGAATCGGTGAAGATATCGTCTTTCGGCTCTTTCCTCGTACGTGACAAGAACGAGCGCGTCGGCCGTAATCCGAAAACAGGCGAGGAGGTTCCGATCTCGCCTCGCCGCGTCGCGGTGTTCAAACCGTCGAACGTCATGAAGGACCGCATCCTCGATCAGCATCTGCGCCGTCAGGGTCCGAGTGCCGGCCCTTTGGAGATGCTGAAGGCGGCCGAGTGACGGCGGCAACCTTCGGCCTGATCCCCCGATGACCGACAAGAGCATCGACGCCTTCCGCACGATCAGCGAGGTCGCGGAAGATCTCAATCTTCCCCAGCATGTCCTGCGCTTCTGGGAAACGCGGTTTGCGCAAATCCGTCCGATGAAACGCGGGGGCGGGCGACGCTATTATAGACCGGACGACGTCGAGCTGTTGAAGGGCATCCGCTACCTTCTCTACGTCAAGGGTTTCACGATCAAAGGCGTGCAGCGGATCCTGAAGGAAAGCGGCAACCGTTTCGTGATCGCGATCGGCTCGGGAGACTTGTCCGGCCTCGAGCAGATCCAAGCAGGCCGCGCCGCCCTGACAGAGCCCGACGACGCAGACGAGCCGCACATCGCAGATTTCGAGCTCATCACCGATGAGTTGCCCTCTCCACCCGAACGAACAGCGACCGACGGTCCCCGTCCACGCGGGGGGATCGCATCGCTTCTGCGGCGAGAGCGCACCGACGATCTGGGCCCGAAGCTCGGGCTCCCCGCCGACACGGCCGCGACGCTTCAGGACGTCGTTATGGAGCTCCTCGAATGCAAGCGCCTGCTCGATCAGGTGAGATAGAGTTCTCGGACTTGGGGGCGCGTCGACCGCCTGGCTTCGTCCAAGCCCGAATGCCTCTTGCGTTGCCGGCCTTCACCCTCTACGGGTTTGGAGATCGGAGCGTAGCGCAGCCTGGTAGCGCACTTGGATGGGGTCCAAGGGGTCGGAGGTTCGAATCCTCTCGCTCCGACCATTTTCCGAGATCGGTGAGCTGTAGGGTGGTCGCATCTTTTAGCGAATGATGTATCGTCGCTAAATCCCCGCAGAGACCGCAAAAACCGATTTGTCTCATGCAATGGATGAAGCAGGTAAGGCGGCGCGGCAAGGACGGGTTTGCCGATAGGCAACGGTTCCCCCGAAATAGCTCCTGCCCAGCTCAGCTCCAAAACATTGGCTTCAAGCGCCTCCGCACGGACCATCAGGCCGTACTGAATGCTTCGAGTTGGGCTAGGCGCTGCCGGGTCGCGCCTGGCTTCTTTCGCGGGTGCTCGGATATTGTTTCGATGAAGACCGCCAGTCTATCCGCAGGATCCAGCCTCCGTTCCCGGTGATTGCTTTCGCCAGCTTCGTGACCCACTTGCGTGCCCGTCTGAATGGTATGGCGGCTTTTGTTGTCTGATTCGCTTGTCGTCATGTTTGGGCAACCCTCGTCGTTTGATACCGATCGATAGCAAACGAAATGCAGCAGCAGAGGCAATCGGTCAAGGCATTAATCTATCGATCGGTATAAAATTTTGGTCGACGGTGAAATCGAAAGCGCATCTGCATCTGCGCGCGACCGAAAACTCGCTCCGATTTTCGATGATGTCAGCGGAATTTCAGCCGCCCGAACCGGCCGACCTGTCATCGAAGCTTCACGCTTGCTGCGGGAACGAAGCCGATGGTGGTGAATTACGCAGAAGCTAAGAAACTTCCATAGGAATCGATCGACGCGACCTCTTATATATAGTGTACGTAGGATGGTCATAAAGAAGTATATTTCCTGAAAATTATAGAAATAAAATACTATTGTGCATTTCCTGAAATCAGTCGCGATCGTTATAGGGAAGATATAATATGTTCGCGGTCCGAATAGAAACTGACGAAGCGCTGATGTTTCGTGCCTTCCACAAGGCACAGGCTGCAAGAAGCTGGGCGACGTTCACCGTCCGGCAGAGTGACTTTCAAACTGTTGCGGACATTTATGAGGTTGCGGGAGTTGTCGATGGGGTTCGGGCCGCCGAAGCGGTCCGAGACGGTCGCGGCGCCGTTCGGGTCTCGGGCGAGAGGGCGGGTCTTTCCCCGTGCATATCGAACAATCTTGTTCTCGATAGCTTCGTTGCCGCCACCTCCGAGTCTCGAATCGAAACAAGAGCATGAGCCTCCGCTATCTGCCGCGGACTGGTGAATGATTGATGCTGATCGAGCGTAGTCCTGGATCGTCCTCGCTTTAAGCCACTCGCGGAAGGGCTGCTCCCGACGAACACTCAGCCTGTTCGGCTGGGAATGATACGCTACCGACATCAGTTACGCCGACTTCGCACTCCTCGAAGACGCGACCGACGCCGATGAGGATGGGCCGGTCGATGCCGATGGCGTCGACGATGGCTCCGAGGCGCTGGAGCGTGCCGGTGGCCCGGGTCTCGTCGTCGCGCGAGAGGTTGGCGGCGACGGCGACGGGGGTGGCGGGGGAGAGGCCGTGGAGGATCAGCCTCTCGGCG
>JACMIV010000254.1 GCA_014380965.1 Rhizobiaceae bacterium
CTGATCGTCGTCAGTATGCTCTCGCTGATATAGGGCATCGATGCCTTCCTCTTCGTCGCCTAGCCGCTTCAAGACGCCTACGGCTTCAGCGTCGGGCCCGCGAACGCAAGCTTGGTGCGATCGCCCTCCGGCTTCGGCGCGGCGACGCCGAAGTCGAGACGGCCGTCTTGGGCATAGCGTTTGCCGAGCCGCCAGGCGATCTCGGCCTTCTGGATCTCGGCCCCGAGATAGAAGGCGTGCCCCCCGTCCGTCTCGACGCCGAGCCTCTCGTAGAAGGCGAAGGCATCCGTCTCGATGAGGTGCATGTCCTTGTTGTAGACATGGATTCCGTCCTCGGCCGTCTCGATGCGGAAGTTGCGGTCCTTCAGCTCCTGCGCCTGCGCGGCGAGTTCTTCCGGCGTCGAGGCGTAGGGCTTGTGGTCGTGGATCTGGAGCAGCCCGGCGGAGTAGCCCCGCGGCAGCGCGCTGTCGGCCCGTGCCGCGAACATCATCCGCCGCGCCGCGTCGTGCTCCTCGATCGTCTTGCGGGTGTGCGGCGAGACGTGGACGACGAGGAGATTGCGGATGTGGAGCTCGGAGCAGATGCCGAGGAGCATCGCCGTGATGCCGGACGTGTCGGCATCGGTGAGTTCGGTGAGATTGCCCGTACCCATCAGCATGTCGATGTCGGGATAGGCGTCGCGCAGGCGATGGTAGCGCGCCAGCGAGGCCGAGAAGCCGTAGTGGATCGGGTCGAGGATGGGATCGGCCATGAAGGCGATGCCCATGTCTTGCGCCTTCGCGATCGCCCGTTCGAGCGAAGCCATGTCGTGCGGCACCGCCGGCACGAGCACCGGCACGGCCGCCCCATGTCCGGCGATGGGGAGCGTCTCCTCGTTGAGGCTGAGGAGGAAGTCGGCGCCGGCCCGCGTCGCTCTCGAGAGCTCGTCCGGATCGGCGGAATCGACGCTGACCTTCAGGCCCTGGCGCTGCAGCTCGGCGATCGTCTCTTCGAGATGGGGAAAGGGCGTATCCGGAAGGCAGCCGAGATCGATGACATCGGCTCCCGCGTCCCGCATCCTGACGCCTCGCGCCGCGATGGCGCTCGGTGAGAGCGCAGAGGCGTCGACGATTTCGGCGAAGATGCGCATGTCGTGCCGGGACAGATCGGCCGGCGCGCCCTTGCGCCCGAGAAACGCCGGCAGGTCCACCAGTTCGTCGGGTCCACGCTGAAACGGCACGCCGAAGCTCATCGCCAGCCGGTCGAGATCGGCGCGGCAGCGGCCGGGCACGATGACCCTTGCAGCGTCTATCGGGCGCGGCAGCCGGCGCTCGATGATCTCCCCCGTCATCAGCGCCGCCACCTTCACGCCGACATCGTGGATCGCCCAGTCGAAGGATGTCTGCCCGAGCGCGCCGAGCACCTTTTCGAGCCGCGGTTTCGCAAGACGACCGGTGAGGAAGAGAAGCTTTTCGCCCGGCGTGGCTGTTCCGTGCGTCACTGTTCCGTGCGTCGCTGTCACTGTCGATCCCTGCCGGCCTCGGCTAGGCGCAGAGGCCTGGCGCAGCCGGTCCCGCCTATTGCGCGGCGTCGAGCATCTGCCGACGACCGGACACCTCATGGCCGGGAACGACGCCCTCCGCAAGCCGCCGTCCGGCGAGCGCGAGGTCGGCGGGACCCGCAACGTGAACCGTGGTCGCCGGATGCAGCGAGGCCAGAAAGCTCTCGTCGACGATCTGCGCCCCGACCAGCGCCTCGATCGAGGAATCGTGCGGCACGTCGATCTGCTTGACGAGCAGCAGGCGCGCATGCGGCATCTGGCCCGCGAGCCAGGCGGACAGACTGTCCGAGGTCACCGACCAGTCACGCGCGATCGAGGGATCGTCGAGAACCGCCTTCGACGGCATCCAGACCGGGATGCGCCCGGCATCCAGCGCCTCGGCCAGTTCCACTCTCGTGGTTGCGGGAACCATGCGCGTGCCGAGACTGACGAGCGCGAGACCGAACTGCTCCATCGCGAGGATCGCCATGTGATGGGCTGCCGCGTCGCCATAGCCCATCTTCGACTGGTAGCGCCGGACGGTATTGGCGAACGGCCCGCCGCCGGGAACGACGACCACCTTCCCGTTCGACTTCTCGATCGCCTGGATCCAGCGCAGGAAATCCGGAGAGGCGGCGGAGCTGCCGCCCAGCTTGACGACGAGAATCGTGTCCATCGACCATCACCGCAGCGGCGGCGCCCTTCTTGACGCGCGGCGCGACGAAATTCGGTCGGGCCGGACGATATGCGGGCCGCATGATCGGCCGCTTTGGGCGATCATAAGGCTGCAATGAGGCGTGTTGTAAAGCCCTCAAAAGGTTCCTGTGCGATGCATCGGCAGAATACTGCATTGCAACAGAAAATCAGAGGCTTAGTGAGCTTTCGAGCGGCTGATCTCGACGCCCACCGCCGCAGGTCCGAGGTCGAGCTTTTCCACCTTCACGATCACCGTCTCGACGCGCCGGTCGTTGAGGACCGTGGCGGCGAGTTCCTCGGCGAGCGTTTCGACGAGTCCGGTGTGGCCGCGGGCGACGATGTCGCGGACGGCGTCCATGATGATGTCGTAGGAATAGATGTCGGCCATCTCAGACGGTACCCTTGCGTCCGCACGCTGCACGTCGGCCTCGATCCCGAAACGTACGCGCTGCAAGCGCCCACGCTCGAAACCGTAGGCGCCGATTTCCATGTCCAGCGTGAAATCGCGGACGAAGATGCGGTCGGTCGGGGGGGCCCTGCGCTCTGCTTTCCGCTTCTCCGATCCTTCTCCCCGACGCCCGCTCTCGAGGTCGATCAACCCGCGAATGACGGCCATCGCCCCGGGATCGACAGCGTCCTCGCGTCGCCCGGCCGTCAGCGCGCTGCGGAAGCCGAGGTAGTCCGGCGAGAGGACGGCAAGCCGCGGTATGTCGGGCGCTTCCAGCGAGCCTGCGAGCCCGCTGAGCAGACCGAGCGCGCGGCAGCGTTCGACAAAGACCCTCAGCTCGGTGAGGCTCTTGTGTTTCAGGAGCCCGCCGCTCCCCTTCCCCATCGTGTCGATCATCGCACCGCGAAAGCCGGCCGCCTTCAGATCGTCGAGCAGGCCGAGATCGGGATCGCCGTCGGCGAAGAGGACCGCGATGAGCGGCGTCTCGGTGGCGATCGGCGCCAGCGCCGCGATGACGGCCCGGCGCACCTCGGCCGCTGCGGGAAACAGTCCGACCTTCACGAAGTCGGCCGCCCTTCGCTCGCGCA
>JACMIV010000255.1 GCA_014380965.1 Rhizobiaceae bacterium
AGCGAAAAGTAGACGACGATGGTCGCGGTCCGCTCGGTCTTCACGAGGCGGCGGATCTGGATCATCGCGACGGCGGCGATGGCGGCCGAGCCGAAGGACGCGAGGATGCCGATCGTGTCGGCGTCGGGCGCGCCTTCGTCGAGAAGCGTGAGGTTCGGCAGCATCACGACGAGGATGCCGAAGAGGCCGACGACGACCGCGCTCCAGCGATAGAGGCGCACCACCTCCTTCAGGAAGATCGCGGCGAAGACGACGGTGAGGAGCGGCGCGCCGTAGGAGATGGCGATCCACTCGGGATAGGGCAGCCGCGTCAGCGCGAAAAAGCCGAGCGACATCGACGTGACGCCGATGACCCCGCGCCAGATATGACCGGGAAGATCGTCGGTCTTCAGGGCAGTGCCGAGATCGCCGAGCCAGGAAAGGTAGAGAACGACGGGGATCAGCGCGAAGAAGGAGCGGAAGAAGACGATCTGGCCGGCAGGGATGCCCTCGCCGGCGGATTTGATCGAGGTCTGCATGCCGACGAAGACGAGGACGGAGACGATCTTGAGGAGGATGCCCTTGGTCGGGTTCGATTGGAGGCCGGGGGTGGAGTCCATGGAATGCGAGGCCTTTCGAGACAACGGCCGAGGATGCGGACACACCCGGCCGTTGAAGAGAGTGCTGCGGCGCCTTTGCACCGCCAAACCAAGTTTGCCAACCTTGAAGGTTCGTCATCCCGGACTCGCCCCGGGATCCATTCCAAGCCTTCGAACGAGGCAAAGTCGGTGGACCCTCCCTCGCACCCTGACCCGACTTGGCAGTGGTAAGGCCTCGGCATGGATCCCGCGTCAGGCCCGGGAAGACGAACGTCGCGGGCGGTGCTCGTGGTTGGTCACGCTTTCGGCCGCTGAAGGCCGACTTGATGAGCCAAGCCCTCAGGCGCCGGCGTTCAGCACTTCCCAAACCCGCAGCGGCGTTGCCGGCATGTCGAGATGGCCGGCGCCGACGTTGCGAAGGGCGTCCTGAATGGCATTCATCACGGCGGGTGCGGCGCCGATCGTGCCGGCCTCGCCCGCACCCTTGATGCCCAGCGCATTGGTGGTGGAGGGGACATTGCGTGTACGGAAGTCGAAGAAGGGGAAGTCCGTCGCGCGCGGCATGGCATAGTCCATGAAGCTTGCGGTGACGAGCTGGCCTTCCGCGTCGTAGACGGCGTTCTCCGTCAGCGCCTGCCCGATGCCTTGCGCGACGCCGCCGTGGATCTGGCCGGCGAGCAGCATCGGGTTCACCGTCACGCCGAAATCGTCGACGATCGTGTAGCGAACGATCTCCGTCGAGCCCGTCTCGGGGTCGATCTCGACCTCGCACACGTGCGTGCCGTTCGGATAGGTCGCCTCGGTCTGCTTGAACTCGCCCATGGCCTTCAGGTCCTCGGCGCTCTTGGCCGTGGCGGCAAGGGCAGAGAAGTCGATGGCTCGGTCGGTGCCCACGACGCGGGCGACGCCGCCCTCGAGCTCGATGTCGCGAGCCGACGTTTCGAGCTCGTCGGCGGCAAGCTTCCTCAGCTTGTCGGCAAGGCTTTCCGATGCCCTTCGCACCGAGACGGCGCCGAGCGGGATCGAGCGCGAGCCCCCCGTTCCGCCGCCGGTCGGCGTGTGGTCGGTGTCGCCCTGGAGGACGTCGATCATGTCGTAGTCGATCTTCAGCGCCTCGCCGACGAACTGGGCATAGGCTGTCGCATGGCCCTGCCCGTTCGACTGGGTGCCGATCTTCAATTCGACGCGGCCGGACTTCATGAGCTCGACATAGGCAGGTTCCGAGCCCGGAAAGGCGCAGGCCTCGATATAGGTCGCAAGGCCGATGCCGCGGATCTTGCCCGCCGCTTTGGCGCCCTCGCGCCGCGCCTCGAATCGCGTCCAGTCGGACTGGCGGAGCGCTTCGGTGAGATGCCCGGCGAAGTCGCCGGTGTCGTAGAGGCGGCCGATCGGCGTCTTGTAGGGGAGCTGGTCCGGCTTGATGAAGTTCAGCTTGCGGATGTCCTCCCGCGCCATCCCGAGTTCCACCGCGCACTGGTCGACGAGGCGCTCGATGAGATAGGCGGCCTCTGGCCGGCCGGCGCCGCGATAGGCGTCGATCGGCACGGTGTGGGTGTAATAGCTGTGGCACTCGACGTCGATCGCGGGAATGTCGTAGAGGCCCGTCGCCATCGACATGCCGAACCAGGGGATGATCGGCCCGTATTGCGAGGCGTAGGCGCCGAGATTGGCGTGGAGGTCGATCTTGAGGCCGAGGAAGCGGCCGGTCTCGTCCATCGCCATGCGGGCGGAGACGAGGTTGTCGCGGCCGTGGGTGTCGGTGACGAAGTGCTCCGAGCGGTCCATCGTGTGCTTGACCGGCGCTTTGAGCCGCTCGGCCGCGATCAGCACCAGCGCGTGCTCGCGGTAGAGGAAGGCCTTGGTGCCGAAGCCGCCGCCGACGTCGCGGGTGACGACGCGAATCTTGTCCTTGCCGATCTTGAGGACGCTCTCGGCGAGCGTGTCACGCATGCCGTGGACGCCCTGGCTGCCGGTCGTCAGCGTATATTGGCCCGTGCCTTCCGCATATTCGCCGACGGAGGAGCGAACCTCCAGGTAATTGCAGACGAGGCGGTTCTGGACGAGATGAATCTCGGTGATGCGCGCGGCTTCGATGAAGGCCGATTCGGTCTTCGCCTTGTCGCCCTCGTGCATGTGGCCGGCGACGTTCGAGCCGCGGTTCTCCCAGACGAGCGGCGCGCCGTCCGCTCGCGCCGCGCGAATGTCGGCGACGACGGGAAGCGGGGTGTAGTCGACCTCCAGAAGCTCGGCGGCGTCGACCGCCTGCACCCGCGTCTCCGCGACGATGAAGGCGACTGCGTCGCCGACATGTCGCACCGTATCGCGGCAGAGGATCGGCGTGTCGCGCGTCTCGAATGCCGTCCCGTCCGACTGCTTGGCGAGCGCCTGGCATGGCAGTTCGCCGAGATCGGCGATATCGGCATGGGTCAGGACGAGCCGGACGCCGGGCGCGTCGAGGACGGCCGACAGGTCTCCGATCGTAAAGGTCGCGTGGGCGTGCGGCGAGCGGACGACCGCTGCGTGGAGCAGGCCCTCGCGCGTCTCGTCGTCGGTGTAGCGTCCGGCGCCGCGGATGAAGGCGTCGTCTTCCTTGCGCAGCGCGGAGGCCCCAAGGCCGAACTTCGGCGTCATGATGGTCATGGATTTCTGGCTCCTTCGACGAGCGACGGGCATGGGACGAGGGAGACGTCCGAAAGCTTCGACGCGAGCCCGGGACGGGCGAAAGTCAGGCATCCACATTTATTGCGGTGCGCGGGGAACGTCGAGACCGGATCGTCGTAAGGACCCATGCATTTCGTGCGATTTCGACGGATCGGGCCGCGTCGCGACGATTTGGCAAAGCCGCCCCGCCGGTCTATCCCCAACATAGAGACCGACGACTGCCCAGAAGGACGCTTGCCATGCTTCGCACCGACGAGGGCCGGACCATCCGGCTTCAGGATTATAGAGCCACGGACTTCGCAATCCCGTCCGTCGACATGCTCGTCAAGCTCTTCTCGGATCGCACGGACATCCTCACGACGCTCACCGTCGAACGTCGCGACGGAGCGCCGCGCGACGCGGACCTCGTCCTCGACGGCGACGAGTTGATGCTCGCCTCGGTCGCGATCGACGGGGTCCCGCTATCCGCAGACCGCTACGACGCGACCCCGCAGCAGCTCGTGATCCGAGACCTTCCGGCAAAGGGCCCCGTCACGGTCGCGATCGGCACGCGCATCGATCCGGAGGCGAACACCAAGCTGATGGGCCTCTACCGCTCGAACGGCGTCTGGTGCACCCAGTGCGAGGCCGAAGGGTTCCGGAGGATCACCTACTTCCTCGACCGGCCGGACGTGCTCTCGACCTACCGTGTTCGGATGGAGGGCGACCTTGCCGACGCGCCGGTGCTTCTCTCGAACGGCAACCCCGGATTGCGTGGCCTGCTCGACGACGGCCGGCACTTCGCCGTCTGGGACGATCCTTTCCCGAAGCCCTCCTACCTCTTCGCCATCGTTGCCGGCGATCTCGACCGGCTGGACGACCACTTCACCACGATGAGCGGGCGGCGCATCGCGCTCGCGATCTACACCGAGAAGGGCCGGGCCCATCGGGCTCTCTACGCCATGGACGCCTTGAAGCGCTCGATGGTCTGGGACGAGCGCCGTTTCGGCCGCGAATACGATCTCGACGTCTTCTCGGTTGTCGCCATTTCCGACTTCAACATGGGCGCCATGGAGAACAAGGGGCTCAACGTCTTCAACCACAAATACGTTCTGCTCGACCCGGAGACGGCGACGGACGCCGACTATGCAGGCGTCGAGACCGTCATTGCGCACGAGTATTTCCACAACTGGACCGGCAACCGCATCACCTGCCGCGACTGGTTCCAGCTCTGTCTGAAGGAGGGCCTGACGGTCTATCGCGACCAGGAATTCTCGGCCGACGAGCGCTCGGCGGCGGTCAAGCGCATCGCCTCCGTGCGCGGGCTGAAGGCACACCAGTTTCCCGAGGACCAGGGGCCGCTGCAGCATGCCGTCCGGCCGAAGGAATATCGTGAGATCTCGAATTTCTACACGGCCACCGTCTACGACAAAGGCGCAGAACTCGTTCGGATGATCGAGACGATCCTCGGGCCCGACAGATTCCGGGCCGGCATGGATCTCTATTTCAAGCGCCACGACGGCGAGGCCGCGACCATCGAGGACTTCATCGCCTGCTTCGAGGAGGCCGGGGCCGCCGACCTCTCGCAGTTCGCCCTCTGGTACGACCAGGCGGGCACGCCGACGCTGCAGGTCGAGGAGACGTTCGATGCCGCGGAGGGGCGGCTGACGCTCGGTTTTACCCAGCAGCTCGCCAAGGGCCCGGCGGGTACGGGAACGCTGCCGCTGCACATTCCCATCCGCTACGGCCTCGTCGGGGCGAACGGTCAGGACATCGACGCGGTCCCCGCCCACGGCGCGGAGGCCGGGAACGGCGTCATCCATCTCCGGGACTTGGCGGAGAGCGTCGTCTTCGAAGGTCTCGGCGAACGGCCCTACGTATCGCTCCTGCGCGACTTCTCCGCCCCTGTCGCCTTGCGTTTCGCGCAGCGGGACGGCGACCGGCTGGCCCTGGCAAGGCTCGATCCCGATCCCTTCAACCGCTGGCGCGCCCTCTCGGATATCGTCGGCGACGTGCTGGAAAAGGCGTCGCAGGAGGCCCGTAGCGGGGGCACGGTCGCCCTTGCCCCGGAGATCGCGGACGCGATCGTCGCCACCGCCACCGACGAAAGCCTCGAACCGGCACTTCGGGCACAGGCGCTATTGCTGCCGAGCGAGGCGGACATCGCACGACTTCTCGGCGACAATGTCGATCCCGATGCGATCCACCTTGCCCGTACGGGGGTGATACAAGCGATCGGGCGTCGCGGCGAGGCACAGTTTAGGCCGCTTCGCGACAGCCTCCTCGACCCGAACGCGCCCTTCTCGGCAGATGCAGCAAGCGCGGGCCGGCGGTCTCTCTCGAACGTCCTTCTCGATTTTCTGACCGCGGCCTCCGGCAAGCCGGACCTTGCCGATGCGCAGTACCGGAGCGCCCGCAGCATGACCGACCGGCTGGCGGCGCTGACGATCCTCTGCCACCGCTTTCCGGGGAAACCATCGACCGATGCCGCGCTCGGGGATTTTTACGCACGCTTCGAGAGCGATGCGCTGGTCCTCGACAAGTGGTTCTCGCTTCAGGCGACGGTGCCCGGTCCGGGCGCGTTGGCCACTGTTCAGACCCTCGCGCGCCACCCGAAATTTACCCTCGGCAATCCGAACCGCGTCCGGGCCCTCATCGGCGCGTTCGCTGCCGGCAATCAGGTCGGCTTCAACCGGCCGGACGGCGCGGCCTACGATTGGGTTGCAGAAATGATTCACTCCCTCGACTCATTGAACCCCCAGATCGCCGCCCGCATCGCCACCGCGTTCCGGTCGTGGCGGTGCTTCGAACAGGGGCGCCGGGAGAAGGCCCGCTCAGCTCTCGCACAACTCTCTGAGCGGAAAGATATTTCCGTCGATCTGCGCGATATTGTGGAAAGGTCTCTCGGCTAATTGACTCTGCGGAAAGTGCTTCGTTCACGCCTTCTCAAGCTATGGACAAGGTGATTCGCGTCTGATCAGATTGAAGTGATTCGGATGTGCGGCGTGCCGGATCGACGCGGGGTCAATCGAGAGGTCTGTTGGATGGGTGCGGACGCCACGAGCGTACCGGCAGGGGGACGCTTGTCCCGTTTCGAAGGCCTGCTGAAAGTACGAGCGGACATCGTCGGACATGCGAAAATGATCGCCTGTCCGACCTACAAGACACTTCTCGACGCGGAACCGGCGCTGAGGCGCGCGATCCCCATCCTCATCGTCACCTTCCTCGCGATCCTCGCCGTCGCCCGGCTCCTCTCACTGGTCGAGGAGCGCATGGTGATCGAGGAGGCTGCGACCGAAAGCCTGGCGCTCGGCGCAAGTCTCGTCCGGGCAGAGCGCGCCGCCCTTCTTGGACTGTCGGCCTCCGACGGCGGCCCGGTCGCCGAGATGACGGCTCCCGAAGAGGCGGGCGCCCTTCTCGCCAGCACCCTTCCTCCAGAACTTCTCGCCAACGGCCGCTTTGCCGTCATCTCCGATGCCGCCGGCGTCGTCGTCGGCACGGTACCGGGATACGAGCGCTTTCTCGGCCGCCATCTCGACGATCTCCTCCCCGGCATCCAGCCGCTCATGATGTTCGGCGAACAGGCGGGCGTCCTGTCGAGCCAGATCGACGGAGAGGCCGCTCTCGTCTCGACCGCCATGCTGACCGCGCCGCTCGGCGCCATAACGCTCATCCACAAGGAGAGCGATCTCTTCGCCGACTGGCGTCACTCCGTCTCGATCAACGTCACGCTGTTCGCCCTCACCAGCCTCATCATGCTCGTCGTACTGCTCGCCTATTTCCGGCAGTCGATGCGGGCCCGTGAGGCGGACGCGCTCTATCTCGAAGCGCATCAGCGGGTGGACACGGCGCTCTCGCGCGGCCGCTGCGGCCTTTGGGACTGGGATCTCGCCCGCGGCCGGATGTATTGGTCGCGCTCAATGTACGAAATCCTCGGCATGCCCGCGAAGGATGGCGTCCTGTCCTTCGGCGACGTCGCCGCCCTCATGCATCCGGCCGACGGCAGTCTCTTCGAGGTCGCCAAGGCCGTCGCTTCCGGCAAGGTACTCAATCTCGACCGCTCCTTCCGCATGCGCCGTTCGGACGGCAGCTACATCTGGCTGCGCGCCAGGGCCGAAGTCAGCCGCACCGCCGACAACGATATCCATCTCATCGGCGTTGCCGTCGACGTGTCCGAGCAACAGGCGCTCGCCCGGCGCACCGACGAGGCCAACGGCCGTCTCCAGAATGCCGTCGAGAACATTTCGGAAAGCTTCGTCCTGTGGGACGCCGACAGCCGGCTTGTCCTTTGCAATCGCAAATACCAAGAGGTCTACGGGCTCTCCGACACCGACGTCGTCGTCGGAACGACCTATGACAAGGTCATGGCCGGCGCGCGAAAGCCGATAGAGGCGCGGCAGATCACGAGTTCCAGCCTGATGGCCGGAGAGCGGGCCAGCGAGGCGATGCTGGCCGACGGCCGCTGGCTGCAGGTCTCCGAGCGCGTCACCGACGACGGGGGCTTCGTCTCCATCGGCACCGATGTGACGCAGCTGAAGGTCCACCAGGAAAGACTGTCCGACTCCGAGCGGCGTCTGATGGCGACGATCAACGATCTGTCCGCAGCCCGCCGGGACGCCGAGGCCAACACCCGCCAGCTTTCAGAGCTCAATGCCTCCTACATCGTCGAGAAAGAACGCGCCGAGGCAGCCAACCGCGCCAAGACGACCTTCCTCGCCAATATGAGCCACGAGCTGCGCACGCCTCTCAACGCGATCATCGGATTTTCAGAGATCATGCGCGAGGGCACTTTCGGATCGATCGGCTCGGCGAAGTACGCTGAATACGCTTCCGACATCCACGACAGCGGGCACTATCTGCTGAAGCTCATCAACGACATTCTCGATATGTCGAAGATCGAAGCGGGGCGCCTCATGCTGTCCCTCGAGCGGATTGACCTTGCCGACATCATCGGCGAGGCGACGAAGATCGTCGAGGTGCAGGCCGGGCAGAAGCGCCTGGCGATCGAAACCGAGTTGCCGGCCTCGCTCGCCCTGTCGGCCGACCGGCGCGCCACTAAGCAGATCCTCCTCAATCTCCTCGCCAACGCCATCAAGTTCACCGACCCCGGCGGACGCATCAGCCTGCGCGCCCGCGATGTCGCCGGCACCGCGGTGATCTCGATTTCGGACACCGGCATCGGAATTCCACCCGCTGCGCTGCGCATTCTCGGCCGCCCCTTCGAGCAGGTCGAGAACGAGCTAACCCGCACCAACAAGGGAACCGGCCTCGGCCTCGCCATCGCCCGCTCCCTCGTCGAGCTCCACGGCGGCGCGATGCGCATCGCCTCGCGCGTCGGCCACGGGACGGTGGTATCGGTGCGGATGCCGATCGATTTCAGTCCGGCAGTGGTGGACACCGAGCTGAAGCGCAGAGCCTGAGAAGGCAAAGGGGTTATGAACAAAGGGGTCCGGCGTGCGGCGGACCCCTCTTCGTTTCGACCAAATGCACTTCGCCAATCCGGCGGACGCAGGCCTTGGCTGTCGACCGCGCGAACCCCGTGACTACCGGTATTCGCGCTCGCCCTCCATCCTCATGTCGCCGCCCTGGCGGGGTCCGTCGCCGCCGCCGTGGCGGCCGCCATGTTCGCCGCCGCGG
>JACMIV010000256.1 GCA_014380965.1 Rhizobiaceae bacterium
CACCGTCACGATCCGAGCACCGGGATAGCGCGAAGGACGCATGCCACCGTTCGAGACGATGACGCATGGCGCCGAATGGCGCTGCGCGATTTCGAGCGCGTCGTCCTTCACGGGGCAGGCGTCGGCATCGATGTAAAGCGTCGTCACGGCGTCGGCGTCTCCCTCTCTAATCGTCCGCCTGACATAGCGATGACGGAAACGATCTGCCATGTTCGGCGATGACCGCGTCAGAAAGCGTTGCAACCGATTCGTTCACCGATATCCGCCGGGGCCTCGTCCTGATGGTGACCGGCTCGTTCCTCATCCCCGGCCTCGATGCCGCGGCAAAGCTCCTGACGGAGCGGCACGACCTGTCGGCCGGCGAGATCGGGCTGCTGCGATTCCTTCTTCAAACGCTCATGGTGCTTCCGCTGCTTCTGGCCACGGAGGGGACAGCGGGCCTGCGGATCGAGCGTCCCTTGCTCAATCTTCTGCGCGGGGTTCTGCTCGGGCTTGCGACTTTCCTGTTCTTCACGGCGCTGAAATTCATGCCGCTCGCGGATGCAACGGCGATCTTCTTCATCGAGCCGATGCTCGTGACGATCCTGTCGGTGGTCTTCCTGAAGGAAACCGTCGGCTGGCGGCGCGGCGTGGCGATCCTCGTCGGCTTCGCCGGGGCGATGATCGTGATCCGCCCGAACTTCCTTGCGCTCGGTCCGGTCGCGGTGCTGCCCGCTTTGACGGCGGCCTGCGTCGCCGTCTATGCGGTGCTCAGCCGGAGCCTGTCGAAAGGCAGCTCGCCGCTGGCGATGCATTTCTATGCCGGGCTCGGGGGTCTTGCGGCTCTTTCGGTCGCCTGCGCCTACGGTGTCGCGACCGGCGTTCCCGACCTTGCCCTGACGATGCCGGAGGGCCCCGAGGCATGGGTCCTGATCCTGACGCTCGGCGTTTTCGCCACGGTCTGCCACCTCATGTTCATCCATGCCTACAGGCTGGCGCCGGCCTCGCTGCTGGCGCCGTTCGGCTACATCGAGATCATCTCGGCAGTTCTTCTGGGGTTCGTTCTGTTCGGAGAATTCCCCGATCCCGCCAAGTGGGTCGGCATCGCCGTCATCATGGGATCGGGGATCTACATCGCCTGGCGCGAGAACCTCGTCGTGCGGCGCAAGACGCTGCTGGCGATACCCGAGCACCCCTGAAGCGCGCATGCTCTCGGGGCGTCGTGGTGCGGCCGGCCTCGGTCGTGCTTGCGGAGCAGGCACCGAGACGCCACAAGACCTCCATCGCCGTGCGTCTGCCGAGGAGCCCCGAATGTTCAAGACCATCCTGATCGCCAATCGGGGCGAGATCGCATGTCGCGTCATCAAGACCGCCAGGCGCCTCGGGATCAGGACGGTCGCGGTCTATTCGGATGCGGATCGCGGCGCGGTGCATGTCGCGATGGCGGACGAAGCGGTGCATATCGGAGCCTCGGTGGCATCCGAGAGCTATCTGGTGCCGGAGAAGATCCTCGCCGCGTGCAAGGCGACCGGCGCGGAGGCGGTCCATCCCGGTTACGGCTTCCTTTCCGAGCGCGCCTCCTTCTGCGAGATGCTGGAGGAGAGCGGCATCGTCTTCATCGGCCCGAAGCCGAGAGCGATCCGCGCTATGGGCGACAAGATCGAATCGAAGCTCTTCGCGAAGGCGGCCGGGGTCAGCATCGTGCCCGGCCATCTCGGCATCATCGAGGATGCCGAGATGGCTGTCCGGATCGCCGCCGAGATCGGCTATCCCGTCATGATCAAGGCGTCCGCCGGCGGCGGCGGCAAGGGCATGCGGATCGCCTGGAGCGAAGGCGAATGCCGGGACGGCTTCGACCGGGCGCGCTCTGAGGCGAAGTCCTCCTTCGGCGACGACCGCGTCTTCATCGAGAAATTCATCGTCGAACCGCGCCATATCGAGATCCAGCTCCTCGCCGACGCGCACGGCAACGCCGTCTATCTCGGCGAGCGGGAATGTTCGATCCAGCGCCGAAACCAGAAGGTCGTCGAAGAGGCGCCGTCTCCCTTTCTCGACGACGCGACGCGGCGCGCGATGGGCGAGCAGTCGGTCGCGTTGGCGAAGGCCGTCGAGTATCAAAGCGCCGGGACGGTGGAGTTCATCGTCGACAAGGACCGCAACTTCTATTTCCTCGAAATGAACACGCGGCTCCAGGTCGAGCATCCCGTGACCGAGCTCATCACCGGCATCGA